>CAYGTM010000178.1:0-5387 GCA_964352795.1 uncultured Phycisphaera sp. | reverse complement strand
CGCCCGCCCCCCCCCGAACAACTGGCGGAACAGCCCGTCATCGCCCGCGAAACTCTCGCGCACGCGCTCGAGCATGTCGCCGAAGCGATGCCGGCTGGCTTCGTTCAACTGCTCGATCAGCGATTCGAGACGCAGCCGCGCATTGTCGATGTCCTCCACCTCGGCCGCGAGTTGCTCGTTCTTTCCGGCGAGCTGGCCTTCCTCGTCCATCGCGGCCAGATTCACGCTGCCCAGCCGATCGATCGATGCCTTGAGCGTCGAGATCGCCTCGCCCGATTCCGAATCACCCACCGCGCGCATCACGCCGAAGCCGTCTTCACCCAGCGCCTCGCGGTATCCCGGCAGCTCCGCCTCCAGATCCAGCCCATCCTCGTCCATCGTCCGCTGAACCAGATTCTCAAGGCGGATATCCGCCTCGCGCCCGCGCAGCTCCAAGTCGTGCCAGGCCTTGTCGATCTCACCCGCGCTCCGCCTTGCGGCATCAAACTTTCGTTCGAGCCCAAGCGCCGATTCCTGCGCACCATGCAACGCCGTTCGTTTCCCATCAATGCCGCCAAGCACGGCCTCGGCTTGCTGTTGGAGCGCTTCGATCTCTTCGGCCGCGTCGAGTGCCACCTTCTGATGGGCCCGGGCCTGCTCGCTGGCGCGCTGCACGTGCGCCGCCAGGTCGCGCTGGCTCGCGCGATGCTTGGCCGCCATGTCCCGCAACCCGCCCGCCTCGCGCCGTGCCGCCCCGATCTGCTCACCCAACGTGCTGGCCGACACTCGCGCTACCGTCAACGCTTCAGCCAGCGAATCGGCGTCCTTCTCCGCCTGCTCGGCCGCCGCGCTCAGCGTGTCCAGCGCGGCGCGTTCATCGCCCAGAATACTCGCCAGCGATCCCAGCTTGCCCTCGAGTTCCTCGACGCGCTCTCGCGCCTGCGTCGCGCTCGACGCAAGGCTTTCCTGCTCGTCGCGGGCCCGGCTCCGTTGCCGATCCAATCGCGCTAAGGCGTCGCCCGCGCGCTCCGCCTCGCCCTCGGCCTTCAACCGGGATTGCACCAACTCGTTCAGCGTGCGCTGCACCGACGTCTGACGCTCGGCCAGGTCGCCGGCCTTCTGATCCAGCGTGCGCAGCGCCGCCTGCGCGCGCTCGAGCTCACCCGTTGCCCGGGCAAGATCAACCGTGAGCTGGTCCATCTCGGCCCGACGTTGCAGCACGCCCATCGCCTGCCCGGCCTCGGCCGTCAATGGTCCCGCCGAGACAACGCCCGGCGAGCGCAGCACGCTCGCATACGCGTCGGTGATCGTCGCCCCACGCATCGGCCCGGCCGCCAGCAACGCCGCGGCTTCCAGGTCGCCCGTGCGCCAGCAATCGTGCAGCAGCACGTCGAGCAACCCGGAAATCGAAGCCGGGTCGACGCCCACTTCGCGGCACGCCGCCTCGTCCACGCCGGCAATCTCGCGCAAGGGCAACAACCGCCCGGCCGCGCGCAACGCCGCAAACCCGGCATTGTCATACCGCTCGTTCACGGCGGGCACGCCTAACCCAAGGGCCACGAAACTCACGCGCCCCGTGAGCGAAGCCAAGTCCGAACGGCTCGGCATCGCGTCCATCGACGGCACGACCAACGCCGAAAGCAACGGCCCGAGCGCCGCTTCCACCTGCGGCGCGTGCTCGAGGGGCACGCGAACCAACTCGGCCAGTGGCGCGATGACCGATCCGAACCCATCACCATTCGCCGCCCGCTCGAGCACCTCGCGCGCCGCCTGCCCCAGACCCTCGCGAGACGCCAGCAACTCTTCGACCGCGTGATGCCGCGTTTCCAGCCGCAAACGGCGCTCTTCGAGCGACTTCACTTCACCGGCTTGCTTCGCCCGCCCCTCACCCAGCGACGCCGCCTCGGCTTCGAGACGCTCGGCCTCGCTCGTGCGCAGGGCGTGCGATCCGGCGTGCTCGCTCGCCTGACCGAGCGACGCCGCACGCCGCTCGCCCGCTCGGTCGGCCTCTTCATCCAGCGTGGCGAGTTCGGCATCCACCTGCCGGGCCTTCTCCGCGAGTTGTTCGGCCCGGCGCTTCTCCTCCTCGATGCGCGCCGTGGCCGAGAGCCGGTCTCGCTCGATGCGCTCCACCTCGCGCCGTTTCTCCGAGTGCGCTTGCCGACGCGACGCGACATCCTGCTGGGCCTTCTGTCGCGCTTGCGAGGCCTGCTCCAGAACCCGCTCGGCGTCGGCCAACTGTTCGGCCACCGCGGCCACGCGCTCGGCGGCCTTCTCGGCCTGCGCTTCGGCCAACTCGGCGGCCCCTTCGACCTCGGCCAGCCGCTGCCCGTCGGCGTCGAGACGAGACAACGCCTCGCTCGCCGAGTGTTCGGCCAGCTCACGCCGATGCTTGGCGCGTTCGACCGACTGATTCGCCTCGGCCAACGCCGCCTCGGCGGCGCGGAGCGATTGGGCCGCCTCGTGACGCTTCAGGTCGGCTTCCTGCCGTTCCTTCTCCAGGGCGTTCAACGATGCCTCGGCCTGCTCGCGCTGGGTGCGCGCCCCGTCCATGTCCTCGTGGATGCGCTCCACCGCGGTCGTCAGGGCGTCATGCTGGGCGAGGGCCCGAGCGGCCCGCCAGGCCTTCAACTCCGCGTCGAGTTCCACGAACTGCCGGGCCTTGGCCGCCTGCCCGCGCACGATCTTCAAGCGACGCTCGGTGTTGGCCAGTTGCTCGCGCGTCACCGCCAGGTTGCGCTCGGCCCGGTCCAGCTTGCGGATCGATTCGACCCGCCGCTGGCGATACCGCGCGATGCCGGCGGCTTCCTCGAAGATCGTCCGCCGTTCCTGCGGGTTGGCCAGCAGCATCGCGTCGACGCGGCCCTGCTCGATGATCGAGTAGGCATCCGCGCCCACGCCCGTGTCCAGGAACAAATCCCGGATGTCCTTGAGCCGGCACCGCTTGCCGTTGATCAGGTATTGGCTCCCCCCGTCGCGGTACAGCCGCCGCTCGACCTCCACGATGTCCGAATCCACCGGCAGCCCGCGACGCACCGTCCGCCGGTCGGCGAGCACGCTGTGCGCGTCCGGCTCGTCATCAATATCGCTGGTCTCGTCTTCGGTGGCGTCGATCACCAGCGGCTCGGCCTCGAGCACCTCGACCACCGGCACCTCGGCCAGGAGCGGGTTCTCGAAGGTCAGCGTGACGCCGGCCATGCCCGCCGGCTTGCGCGCGGCCGAGCCGGCGAAGATCACGTCCAGCATCTCCTTGCCGCGCAGGCTCTTGCTGCTCCGCTCGCCCAGCACCCACTTGAGGGCGTCCACCACGTTGCTCTTGCCGCAGCCGTTGGGCCCCACGATGCCCGTCACGGGGTCATCGAAATGGAACTCCGTCCGATCGTCGAACGACTTGAACCCGTTGAGTGTGAGCTTCGCGAGCCGCATCGGACCTCCTGTCCCGTCGGCCTGATCTGGCAGGCCCGGGCTGGCATCCTGCCGCCCGAGCCACAGTATCGGCCCCGCGCCGTGGGAGACGTGGGATTCTTCGGGCCTCTGCGGGCCCGCGTGCGGGGGTTATCAGCCCTGCTCCTCCGGGACCGTCTCGCCCCGATCGGCCCCGTCCGCTTCACCTTGGATGGATCGCTGGATGTAGTCTTGCAGCGGGTCGACGCCCTGGGGCTGGTCGCCGTCCAGTTCGGGCCGGTCGGTGGCCGTCCCGCGGGTGTAGCGGTCCACACCCTCGCGCAGGAGGTTGCGCTCGACCTGCCATTGGGCCTTGATGGCTCCGACTTCCTGGAGTTTGGACACGACCGACACGATGTTGCCGAAGCTCATGCCCAGGCCGGCCATGGGCAGCTCGAGCGTGGGCTTGGTGGCCAAAAACTCGATGAACTCGTGCAGGTTCGCCGGCGCGTTGGGCACGGTCACCAGCCAGTCGGCCGGCTGGTGGCGATACCGCACTCGCACGTCGTAGCCCTCGGGGTCATGGCCCTCTTCGCCCACGTTGGGGCGCGCCAAAATCAGGTCGTCGCTGAGGCGCAGCACCGCCCCGGGCTCGATGCTCAGCTCGGGCCCGAACAGCACCAGACCGGCCAGGCCCTGCTGGCGGAGGAAGATCAGCGGCTTGCCGATCGGCACGCGGTCGATGACGAACCCGCCGGGCATCACGTCGCGGCGGACACCCCGGATCAGGCTGCCGCGGAACTGCTTGCGGGCGAACTCGCTCCAGTCTCGCAGCACGCCCACGGGGTCGACGCCCGGGGGCACGCTGGTGCTCTCCATCCTGTCGCGCAGCTCGCGCAGGCCAGCCCGCTTGGCCAGGGCCTCGTAGGCCGCCACGCGCACCGAGACCGAGTCGGCCCCGGCCAGGTCTTGCAGGGTGCTGTCGATCATGGCGCCGGTGCCAAGCTCGCCCAACAGGTTGAGGGCCTCGATCTGGAGGCCCTCGTCCGAGCCGCGGGCGATGGCGATGAGCGGGCGTTCGGCGTTAGGGTCTCCCAGCCTGGCCCCCACGCGCAAGGCGGCCATGCGCGGGGCGATCTCGGGTGCGTCGTACAGCGTCGACACGCTCGTGGACCCCCGGACGGCCACCGGCCCGAGGGCCTCGAGGGCCCAGGCGATGCGGTCGGCCGACCCGGGCTCTTCACGCAACGCCTGGATGTAGCGGCCGACGTAGCGCTCCTCGCGGCTCTCGGCGTCGGGGTTGATGTGGGCCACCAGGCGCAGGAACTCTTCGGGCCGATCCTTGTAGCTCCAGGGGATGCTGACGGTGATGAGCGAGGTCGAAGCGTCGGCCTGGCCGGTCAGGCGGCCGCTGGCGATGTCGCCGCGATCGACCGGGCTGTTGCCGAAGCGGCTGTTGATGAGCGAGGCGATGGCGCGCGTGCGGCGCGGGCTGGGCACGTTCAGGCGGATGGCCAGTTCGAGGGGGTTGGTCATGACCCCGCCGCCGATGACGCGGCCCTGGGTCGGGTTGGCGCGCGAGCCAGCGGCGAAGGGGTTGACATAGACCGGCCCCTCGGCGAAGCCGACGAGGCGGGCGGTGGGGCCGCCTTGCACGGTGGGGCGGCCCAGGCGCAGGTCGGTGCGCCACAGGTGGCCGCCCGAGAGTTCCTCGTTGTTCAGGGCGTAGACGAGCAGGTCAAAGGTGGAGCCTTGTGGCGCGCCCGGGGCCACCAGGGCCAGGACGGCGACCACCGAAACGTCGTCGCGGCGCAGGAAGCTCTCGGGGCTCTCGCCCTCGAAGGGGGTGCCCTCGAACATGTCCATGCCGCGGCCGCCCTCGCGCAGGGAGAGCTGGCGGATGACGGTGGCCTCGACGGCCTGGGGCAGGGGGCCGCCGGTGCCCTTGGTGCCCACCACGATGCCCAGGCCCGAGACGAGCGTGGGTTCGATGCCGATGAGGCTGGCCGACGCGCCCACGGTGC
>CAYGTM010000177.1:0-5417 GCA_964352795.1 uncultured Phycisphaera sp. | reverse complement strand
GGCCAGGCCGCGCCACTCGCTCCGTGTGAGTCTGTCGAGCGAGGGGTCCTTTTCGACCGATTCGTCGGCGTTGGCCGGGTCGTACTTGCCAAGTCTGGGTTCGACGATGAAGGTCGTGACCAGCCAGCCCAGCAGCGTGATCATGAAGACGCTGACGAACATGAAGTAGTAGTTGACGGCCGCGTGAACCTCGTAGCCCGGGGCGACGATCTGGGCGGCCTCTTGCGTGATGCCCGCGAGCAGGGGGTCGATGGTGCCCAGCAGCAGGTTGGCGCTGTAGCCGCCGCTGACGCCCGCGAAGGCGGCGGCCAGGCCGGCGTAGGGGTGCCTGCCCAGCGAGTGGAAGACGACCATCGCGAGCGGGATGAGCACGACGTAACCCATCTCGCTGGCGATGTTGCTCTGCACGCCGGCGAAGACGACCACCAGCGTGACCAGCTTGGGCGGGGCCCAGAGCACCATGGCGCGGATGACGGCGCTAAGCAGGCCACTTCTTTCCGCAACGGCTACGCCAAGCAGGGCGACGAGCACGGTGCCCAGGGGGGCGAAGCCGGTGAAGTTGGCCACGAGGTTTTGGACGAGCCAGCGGAAGCCATCGCCGGACAGAATATTGGTGGCGGTGATGATCTCGGCCTCGACGCCCCCGCCCGGCAGTGGGCGTTCAAAGGTCACTTGCCAGCCGGCCCAGGCGGCGATGCCGCTGATCAGGGCGACGATGAGGGCGAGCAACGCGAAGAGGGTGACCGGGTGGGGCAGACAGTTGCCCAGCCATTCGACGAGGCGGAGGAAGGTGGCAAAGGCCCGGCCCGGGGCGGCCAGCAGGGCCTTGGGGCGGCCGCTCTTGGATGGTGCGGGTTCGGGCATGCCCGCAGGATACGCCGCGAGGCTTGGGGGGCGAATAAACTCCTGCCAGCCCAGGTTCGAGATTGTCCGAGCAACCCCGGAGCCTTGTATGTCCAGCGAAGGCCGGCCCGTCGCCCAGAACCCCGTCGCCCGGAACGTTGATCAGAGCAGTGATCGGGTGACCGAGATTCTGCACGCGGCGGCCGATCTTGCGGCACAGTATCTGCGTCGCAGCGATGACCCCGAGCAACCAGTGACGATGAACCCGCCGCCCAGCGCGATCCACCAGCGGGTGCCGCTGTCGCTCGACGGGCCGGCCGTGCCGGTGGACGAGCTGATGGAGCAGGCCCGCGACCTGATGGAGCTCTCCGTCCGCACGGGCAGCGCGAACTTCTCGAACCAGCTCTTCAGCGGCTTCGACCCGGTGGCCATCGTGGGCGAGTGGCTGACGGCGGTGCTGAACGCCTCGATGTATACCTACGAAGTGGCACCGGCGATGACGCTGGTGGAGCGCGAGGTCATCGCGCGCATGGGAAGGGCGATCGGCTGGACGGGCTGCGAAGGCCTGTTCACGCCCGGCGGCAGCCTGTCGAACCTGATGGCCATGCTGATGGCGCGCCAGCGGGCCCTGCCGAAGGTCAAGAGCCGCGGGCTGGGCGATTCGAGGCTCGTCGTGTTCACGTCGGCCGAGGCGCACTATTCGGTGGAGCGGGCGGCGGTGATCCTGGGGCTGGGCACCGACGGCGTGGTGCCGGTGGCTCAGGATCGGTACGGCCGGATGCGGGTGGACGCCTTCGAGCATGAGGTGAGGAAGGCCCGGGCCGAGGGCCGCCAACCGATGATGGTGGTCGCGACGGCGGGCTCGACGGTGCTGGGCGCGTACGACCCGATCGATGCGATCGCCGACGTGGCGCAGCGCGAGGGGTTGTGGCTGCACGTCGATGGCGCGTACGGGGCCAGCGCGCTGCTGAGCGAGAAGCGGCGGGGATTGCTCGACGGCGCGCAACGGGCCGATTCGTTGACATGGTGCGCGCACAAGATGCTGAACGTGCCGCTGAGCGCGTCGGTAATCATCGTGCGCGAGCCTGGGCTGCTGCACCAGTGCAACGCCGTCCATGCGGAGTACCTCTACCACGCCGACAATGATGCACCCGACCTGGACACGGGGGAGATGAGCATCCAGTGCGGGCGGCGTGTAGACGCGCTCAAGGTGTGGCTGGCCTGGAAGGCGCGCGGCGACGCGGGCATGGCGCAGCTCGTCGATCGCAAGTTCGACCTGGCCAGCGATATGCGCCAACTGGTCCGTGAGCGTGAGAGGTTCGAGTTGCTCAGCGACTCAGACGAGGTGGGCGGCGGTTGCAACACGTGCTTCGTGTATCACGCGCCGTCGCTCGATGGGATGGCCTCCGATCGCAAGCTGCGAGCCATCGACGCGGGCACGCATGTGTTGCGCGAGCGGGTGAGGTTGCGCGGGCGCGTGCTGACGAACTACGCGCCGGTGTTCGGCGTGCGAGCGTTCAGGCACGTTTCTGCAAACGATCGGGCGACCGAGGCCGAACTTGCCCTGATCCTTGACGAGATCGAGGTGGTGGGGCGGGATCTGGATCTGAGCCCGCTGGCCGAGGCGGGTACCCGGCCAAGTCCCTGATATCCGTCGAGAAATACGCCTCATTTGGCGCAAGCGTGTGATAACGGCGCGAAAGTGCGGCGTTGTGTGTTGCGCTGCGGCCCTAACTGCTGTATGCTGGGTGCGTCGGCGTGGGGGTTTTTCTCGCGCCGTGACCGAGCACACGAGAGCAGAGGAGATGAGCAGATGGCTAGCAAGACGCCCGCGCGGGATTCGCGCCCACATTCGCGCCTTTGGAACTTGACGCTTCGGGCTGGTTTGGCCCTGGGGATGTCGGCCGGCGTGGCCCTGGCGACGCCCGAGTGCCCGCCGGACATCGACGGCGACGGCGACTTGACGATCTTCGACTTCCTGGGCTTCCAGAACCTGTTCGACGCGGGCGACCTGGCTGCCGACTTCGACGGCGACGGTGACCTGACGATCTTCGACTTCCTGGCGTTCCAGAACGCCTTCGACGCCGGTTGCCCGGTTGGCGGGGTGATCGAAACCGAACTGGCCGCGACCGTCGTGGGCGGGTACCCGTTCTCGAGTTTCGTGGACGCGTTCAACACGGGCACGACGGTGCGCGTTGCCATCGATCCCAGCCGCTTCCCGAGCATCGCGGGCGTTACGGCCGACGTGTACGTCGTGGCCAACAAGACGGCGGCCCAGTGGGACGCCGACCCGAGCCTGACGGACGTGCGCGGCGGCGCGCAATCGGTGGGCTTCGTGTCGGGCACGATCCAGGACAACACGTTCGCCATCACCGGCTCGGGCTCGCTGGCGGGCCCGGCGGGGGACGACATCGCGGGCGTGTACGACCTGGTCGTCGACATCGACGGCGACGGGATGCTGGGCGCGAGCGACTTCATCGACGGTCGCGGCGACCTGGGCGGGTTTGCGATCTTCAAGAACCTGACGGCGCTGGGCCCCTACGCCACGGCTCCGGCGCTCGACTACGCGGTGTCATGGCCGGGCATCATCTCGACGCGCAACCGGCAGATCACGGTGTACCCGGCGAACATCGCCGATCTTCCGCCGCTGCCGCTCATCGTGATCAGCCACGGCAATGGGCACCAGTACATCTGGTACGACTTCTTGCAGCAGCACCTGGCCTCGCACGGCTTCGTGGTGATGTGCAACCAGAACGACACGCAGCCGGGCATCGAGACGGCCTCGACGAGCACCTACCTGCACACCGACGCGCTGCTGGGCTCGCTGGACACCATCGGTGGCGGCGTGCTTCAGGGGCAGATCGACACCAGCCGCATCATGTGGATCGGCCACAGCCGCGGCGGCGAGGGCGTGGCCCGCGCGTTTACCCGCGTGCGCGATGGGCTGGTGGCCACGCAGAACTACGACGCCGACGACATCACGCTGGTGTCGAGCATCGCGCCCAACAACTCGCTGGGCTCGGGCAACACCGAGCCGGGCCTGGTGAACTACCACCTCCTGTGGGGGTCGGCCGACGGCGATATCTCGGGCGCTCCCTCGGCGGGCGTGAGCTCGTTCGCTATCCACGATCGGGCCGAGGGCAATCGCTACTCGACCTACCTGCACGGGGCCGACCACAACGACTTCAACTGCTGCGGCTTCAACGACTTCTCGGGGCCCGTGGGCACCGAGATCGGCCGTACCGAGGCCCAGCAGGTGCAGAAGGCGGTGTACCTGGTGCTGGCCAAGCTGCACAACGAGGAGAGCGTGGGCGGCCGGATGGCCACCGAGTACCTGTGGCGGCAGTCCGAGAGCCTGGAATCGCTGAGCGTGAGCCAGACGACGGTGGTGGTGCGTGAGTACCGCGAGACCACCGACGGCGACGATTTTTATATCGATGACTTCCAGACCAACCCGGCCATCGACCAGAGCAGCTCGGGCGGCTCGGTTTTGATGAGCGTGAGCAACGCGGCCGAGGTGTTGCAGAGCGATTCGGATGGGTCGTACAGCTGGACGGGCGGCCAGCCCAGCAACGGCATGACCCGGGCCACCGGCGGTGATGATTCGCGAGGCCTGGTGTTCGACTGGACCAGTGATTCGTTCATCGAGTTCGCCATCATTCCCGGCGAGCGTGACTGGACCGACGACTTCTTCCTGAGCTTCCGGGCGGCCCAGGGCACGCGCCACCCGCAGACGGCAGCCGCTCTTGGCGACCTGAACTTCACCGTGAGCCTGCGCGACGGCTCGGGCGCGAGCAGCTCGATCAACACCGGCGTCTACGGCGGCGGCGTCGAAGAGCCCTACCAGCGCACCGGCGCGGGCACGGGGGCGGGATGGCAGAATGAATACGAGACCATCCGCATCCGCCTGACCGACTTCCTCACGAACGGATCGGGTGTCGACCTGAGCGACATCGCGGCCGTCCGGTTCGACTTCGGGCCCAGCTTCGGCTCGGCCCAGGGGCGGCTGGGGCTCGATGATCTGTATGTGAACAACACGAGGGCCCCGCTGGGCATCGACTTCGAGATCGAGGGCGTGCTGCCCGACATCGTGGCGCCGGGCGAGGCGGTGACCTTCCAGGTCGAGATTCAGGCGGCCGACGGCGAGGCGCTGGTCTCGGGCTCGGAGGTCGTGCGGTACCGCTTCGACGGCGGGATGTTCATCGACGTGCCGCTGGTGAGCCTGGGTGATGATCTGTACGAGGGCACCATCCCGCCGGCGGCGTGCGGCGACAACCCCGAGTTCTTCATCGCGGCCGAGGGCACGGTGAGCGGCGAGGTGATCTTCCCGCCCACGGCCCCGGACGACGTGTTCACCTATCAAGTGGCCAACCAGACCTTCATCGTCGACCTCGACTTCGAGACGGCGGTGGGCTGGACGGTGGAGAACATCGAAGTGACCGATGGCGCGTGGGATCGTGGCGTGCCTGCGGCGGGTGGTCGGGGTGATCCGTTTGCCGACTTCGATGGTTCGGGCCAGTGCTTCCTGACCGATAACGTCGCCGGCAACAGCGACGTGGACGGCGGGCCGACCA
>CAYGTM010000176.1:0-5428 GCA_964352795.1 uncultured Phycisphaera sp. | reverse complement strand
TGATCGATCTGGTGGGCGGGCTGGCTGACCTGGAGGCGGGCGTGCTGCGCGCCGTTGGAGACCCCCACCGCCGCCTGGCCGAGGACCACCTCCGCGCGCTGCGGGCCGTGCGATTTGCGGCGAGGCTTGGGTTCGAGATCGAGCCCCAAACCGCGCACGCTATTGCCGAGCACGCCGGGCAACTCGAGGGCATCAGCCGCGAGCGCATCGGCGGTGAGATGCGTCGGATGCTGGCCCACGAGGCCAGGCCCAAGGCCGCGAGCCTCATGGAAGCCCTTGGCCTCGACGCGCCTGCGCTCGAAGAAAGGCCGCGTGGTGCGGGGGCGAGCCACCCGCGTCTTGCCACATTGCCAGAAGCGGCGGATGCCACGCTCGCGCTGGCGGCGTGGACGCTCGATCGGGGGCATGGACAGACGGAGGCGGACATCAAGCCCACCGCCGCGCGCCTTCGGGCGGCCCTATGCCTGAGCAACGACGAGCACGCCGCGATGGTCCATTGCCTGAACCGCCGGCTGGCGATCCTCGAACAGTTTCATGGGCTCGACAAGGCTGGGCAGAAGAGGCTGGCGGCTTCGCCCCAGTTCGAGCCCGCGTTGGAGATCGTGGCGGCCGAGAGGCCGGAAATCGCCCAGGCTGTTCGGGATCGGATAGGAATCTTAACCCTCGACCCCGGGGGTGTGGCCCCGAATCGATGGGTGACCGGGGACGATCTGGTGGCCCTTGGGTGGCGACCTGGACCGGCATTTGCTCGGGTTTTAGAAGGTTTATACGATCTCCAACTTGGTGGGGAGGCGGCCAATCGCGCGGCGTTGCTGGAACATCTGGCTACGCTGGGCGTCGAACAGGGCGGATCGGCGCGCAAAGAGGGTGCCGACCCAGAATAAGAACAGGATCGGCCCCGGTTGAGGCAAGTGGCCCCTGGGACTGGCTGATGGAGGCTTGAACACCATGAACACGCACGACAGTGGATCGCGGGGGCTCTTGGGCCACCTGAAGGATTCGATCAAAGCCTTCACTCGGCTCACGGGGCTCACGGGATTGGCCGCAGTATTGGCCCTTACCCTGGTGGCCAGCCCGGCTGCGGCCCGGGGCGAGCCGGCGCGGGTGTACACCTTCACGCTCGACGGCTGGTTCGGCAAGGATGTTTCCGAATCGCCCATCGCCGAAGCCCTTGAAGATGCCCACAAGGAAAACGCCGACTACATCATCATCACGGTGGACACCGACTGGCACCAGTTCGGTGATCCGCTGAAGAGCGATCTCGAAGAGGACGTCATCGGCGGGTTCGACCAGTTCTTCCGGACCAAGGCCATGGCGCCGTTGTTCCAGGAAAAGATGCTGGTGTGGGACAAGAAGCCCAAGGTGGTCTTCTGGGTGAAGCAGGCGATGGGCGGAGCGGCGTTCATCCCGTTCCTGTCCGACACGATCTACTTCCATCCCGATGGCCGCATGGGCGGCATTCATGGCATCTTCGTGCAGTTTTCCACGGGCGACCGGGTGGTGATCGAGAAGCAGGTGTCCCTGCGACTGGCCACCGCGCAGGGCGTGGCGATCCAGAACGGGTACGAGCCCAAGTTGATCGAGGCGATGACCCGGGGCGACTATGTGCTGTCGTACCGCCTGTCGGGCGGCCGTCCGGTGTATCTCGAGCGTGAGCCGCTGAGCACCGATGAGTTCCTGCTGACCAACGACGCGCTCGATGATAACAACAAGGACAGCATCCAGGCTCTGGCCCGCGGCCAGGGCGTCAACTGGCTGACGCTCAAGGCCCCCGTGGCCCAGGTGCTGGGCGTGTCCAAGGGCACGGTCGAGAGCATGGACGACCTGCTGTTCGAGTTGGGCATCGCCCGCAACCACGTCATGGTGGGCAACGGCGAGAAGATCATGGACGATTGGTCGCAGGGCCTCAAGCGAACCGAAGAAGCGCTGGGCCGCCTCTGGCGTGAGTGGAATGACATCGCCGTCGAGGGCGACTGGAACGAGCGTCGCCGCGGCCGAGGCCAGCAGCGCGCCAAGCTCCAGCAGATGATCGGCCTTCTCGAACGCTACAAAGAAGCCATCGTTCCGTTCCACATCGACGTGTTCCGCAACTTCCGAAGTCCCGATCAGTTGATCGCCGATTTCCGCATCCGCCTCCAGCGTCTGGAGCTCGAGCAGTTGGCCGACGAGCGCTAAGCGCCCGGGCCCCAGTGGAGAATATGACCATGATGAAGACCCCACGAAACACACTCACGAGTTTGGCTCGCGGCATGGCTTGTGCCGTCGCCGTCCTGGCGTGTACCCACCTTGCCGTCGCGCTCGACCGCGTGACGCTCAACGACGGCCGCGTGATCGAGGGCGAGATCGCCCGCGAGCTCAACGGCTCGGTCTGGGTGAAGGGTGCCGACGGGCTGACGCAGTTCTACTCGGCTTCGGACGTGCTGCGCATCGAACGCGATGTGACGGCCGGAGGCGAAGGCACCCCCGCCAGCCCGGGCGTGACCGACCCCGCGCCGGGCGAGGCCAAGCCGGCGACGCCCAAGCCGGAAATGCAGAAGCGGACGGTTTCGGCCGGCGCGCCACGGGCTGCGGTCCTGAGCTTTGGTGACGCCGACAACGACCAGGACATGGTCGGGACGTATCTGACGGCCCAGTCGCTACGCGAGGCCATCCCGATGCTCGAGGAAGAGAAGATCGACATCGTGGTGCTGCGGGTGAACTCGGGCGGCGGGGCGATCCTGGAAATCAAGCGAATCAGCGACCTGCTCCAGAACGAGTACAAGCCCAAGTTCCGCACGGTGGCATGGATCGACTATGCCATCTCGGCGGCGGCGATGACGCCCCATGCCCTGCCCGAGCAGTATTTCATGCGTCGCGGGGCGTATGGCGCGTCGACCGGCTGGTCGGGCGCTCTCGTCGCCGTCAAGGGCCGGGGCCTCGAAGAGGTTCTGTACCTGATGGAACTCATCAGCGAGCGCGGCGGGCACGACCCACGCATCATGCGCGCCATGCAGATCATGGAGCCGCTCTCGGTCGACTTGGACGACAACGGCCGCGTGACGGGCATGTACCAGAACACCGAAGGCGAGGTCGTGATCAACAAGCCCGAGCGCGTGCTGTGCCTGACCAGCCAGTCGGCCCAAGAAATCGGCTTTGCCACGGGCATTGCCGACACGCTGGATGAGTTGTCCACCGCCATGGGCCTGACCGAGGTGGAATGGGTCGGCGAAGTGGTCGAGGGCGTGCCCTGGCCCGTGAGCAAGGCCGACAAGCACCTGCGTCGCTTCCGCGAGCAGACCGCCCGCGACGAGCGGAACATCAACGAATACTTCGACGGCTTCGGCGTGGCCGTGCAACTGGCCCAGCAGGCCCAGCCTGAACACCGCGGCAAGTTCGTGGGCTTTGCCCGGCGGAACCTGAACTCGATCGTCCGCATGGTGGACAACAACCCAAATCTGTCGCTGTTCATCCTGAACTCATCGGAAGAGGACTTCCGCAAGTGGGTTCGTGAGCAGGAGCAGATCTTGCGAGACCTGACGAAGTAAGCCGTTCATCCGATTCCATGCCAATGGGGCCGCTTCCGCAAGGGGCGGCCCTTGTTCGTTTCGTGTATTTGGTCGATTTGGGAGGCGGTCTATCATCCCCTTCCTCGCCGACGGGACGGCCCCTCGGCGGCATCTTGTTGAGAGAACGCAGAGCCAGGAGACGATCACCATGACCACCGCCGCCGCGACAAGGGGGCTCGTGCCCGAGGACATCGACGCCACCAACTGGGACAACGTGCGCCCGTTGTTCGACGAACTGGCAAGCCGCGGGGTGACCAGCAAGGCCGAGCTCGAACAGTGGCTGGTGGATCGCGGTGAGCTCGAAGCCGCGTGCAGCGAAGCGCAGGCAAACCTGTACATCGCCATGACGTGCGACACGGCCAATGCCGACAAGCGGACGGCGTACACCAACTTCCTCGAGAACGTGGCCCCTAAGCTCAAGCCCGCGGGCTTCAAGCTCGACGAGCGGCAGGTCGAGTTGACCGGCTCACTCGGGCTGGGTGGCGAGCGGTACGAGGTGTTGTCGCGCGACGTGAAGGCCAACGTCGAGCTCTTCCGCGACGAGAACGTGCCGATCCAGACCGAGATCGACAAGGTCGAACAGACCTACACCGAGACCGTGGGCGCGATGACGGTGGAGTTCGACGGCCAAGAGAAGACCCTGCCGCAGATGGCCGTGTACCTCCAGGAAACCGATCGCGGCGTGCGCGAGAAGGCGTGGCGCGGCATCGCCCAGAGGCGCTTGCAGGACGCCGACAAGATCAACGGCATCTACGACCGGCTCATCGAGTTGCGTCACACGATGGCCCAGAACGCGGGGCACGAGGATTTCGTGGGCTATTCGTTCGACGCGATGCACCGCTTCGATTACTCGCCCTCGGACTGCAAGGATTTTCACGACGCGGTGGCGAAGGTCATCGTGCCGTTCAAGCGGAAGCTCGACGCGCAGCGCGGCGAGAAGATGGGCGTCAAGCCGCTGCGTCCGTGGGACCTTGGCGTCGATCCCCTGGGCCGCGACCCGCTCAAGCCCTTCAAGGGCGGCGTGGACATGGTGGCCAAATCGAAGGCGGCTTTCGAGGCGATCGACCCGAGGCTGGCCAGGATGTTCGCCACGCTTGGCGACGGCAGCAACAGCAACGGGCCGGCCGGCGGCGCTCTGATGGACCTGGACAGCCGCAAGGGCAAGGGCCCGGGCGGGTACCAGTACATGCGCGATCGCGTGCGCGAGCCGTTCATCTTCATGAACGCGGCGGGCCTGCACCGCGACGTGGAGACGATGGTGCACGAGGCCGGGCACGCTTTTCACAGCATGATGTGCAACGACGAGCCGCTGCTGCACTATCGGCACAGCCCCATCGAGTTTGCCGAGGTAGCCAGCATGTCGATGGAACTGCTGAGCATGCCGCATTGGGGCGGCGCGAAGGGGTTCTACCCCGATCCGGCGAACCATGCCCGGGCGATGCGTGAGCAGCTCGAGGGCAGCCTGGCGACGCTGGCGTGGATTGCCACGATCGACGCCTTCCAGCACCATATTTACAGCCAGCCCGACCACACGCACGAGCAGCGTACCAAGTGGTGGTTGGCGCTGGACCAGCGGTTCGGCAGCGACATCTCCTGGGACGGGCTGCAACGCGAGCGCGAGACGCAGTGGCAACGCCAGTTGCACCTGTTCAGCCACCCGTTCTATTACATCGAGTACGGCATCGCCCAACTCGGCGCGTTGCAACTGTGGATGCGATCGCTCGACGAGGGCGAGGCGGTGGCCATCGACGCGTACTTGCACGCCCTGTCGCTGGGTGGTTCGCGGCCCTTGCCCGAGTTGTTCGAGGCGGCGGGCATCAAGCTCGACTTCTCGGTCGGCACGATCTCTCGCCTGACCGAGCGCGTGGAAACCGAACTGGCCA
>CAYGTM010000175.1:0-5440 GCA_964352795.1 uncultured Phycisphaera sp. | reverse complement strand
GCGCGCCGGAGATGGCCGGGGCGGTGCTGGCCGCGGTGCGGGCCAAGGGCGATTCGGCCGACGAGGTTCGCGTGCTGGCCGAAGGGGTGGGCGATCTGGCGACGAAACCTGATTTTGACACCCCCCCCACCGCGTGCGATGTCGTGGGAACGGGCGGCGATGGGAGCAATAGTTATAACATCTCCACGGGCGGCGCATTGCTTGCCGCGGCGGCAGGCGTCACGATCGTCAAGCATGGGAATCGTTCGATCAGCTCACGCTCGGGAGCGGCCGATTTACTCGCATCGCTCGGCGTAGGCGTACCGATGGTCGAGCCGGGACGGGCACTGCGCGAGGCTGGGTTCGTGTACCTGCACGCGCCGGCGTATCACCCGGCGATGGCGACCATCGCGCCGATCCGCAAGGCCATGGGCGTGCGCACGGTGTTCAACATCCTGGGCCCATTGACCAATCCGGCCGCGCCGCGATACGCGGTCATCGGTGCGTATTCGCCCGAGGCTGCCGAGCTGATGGCCCACGCGCTGGCGGGCATGGCGATCGAGCGCGCGTTCGTCGTGCATGGCAAGCCCGGCTGGGACGAGGCGACGCCGGTTGGGCCGTTCCTGCTGTTCGACGTGCGACCGGGGCGTGTCGAACGGACCGAGCGTGACCCGCTGGATACCGGGATCGCGCGATGCCAACCAGACGAGCTTCTTGGCGGAACGCCAGAGGAGAATGCCGACGCATTGCGGCGCGTGATGACCGGCAGGGACACGGGCCCGCACCGCGACGCGCTCGTGCTGACGGCGGCGTTGGCGTTAGAAGTCACCGGGATGGCTTCGGACGCGCGCGATGGCGTGGTCCGTGCGGCGGCGGCGATCGATGATGGGCGGGCGTCAACGGTGCTCGACGCACTTGCTGCCAAGGATCGTCCATGACGAACTTCCTGCAAGATATGGCTCGCGGTTCCGCGTCACGAGCACACCGGGCGATGGTCGAGATGCCAATGGCAGAGATGCGCGCCGTCGCGCTCTCGGCATCCCTCCCAATACCATTGAAACTCGACAGGTTCGGCGTCATCGCGGAGGTGAAGCGAGCGAGCCCAAGCCAAGGGTCTCTCTCGTCGGCGGATATCGACATCGTGGCTCAGGCCCAGTCGTACGCCGACGCGGGAGCGGCGATGATCTCGGTGCTGACCGAGCCGACGCGGTTCGGCGGCGATGCTTCGGATCTGCGTGTGATTGCAGCAGCCGTGAACGTTCCCGTGATGCGCAAGGACTTTCTTGTCGAGCCGTACCAAGTGTACGAAGCTCGTGCATGGGGTGCCTCGGCGGTGCTGCTCATCACGCGGATGCTCGATGATGGGATGCTGGCCAGGATGTTCGACACATGCGAAAAACTGTCGCTCGGTGTGCTGTTGGAAGCATTCGATGCGGATGATCTTGAGCGGTCGGCACGCGCCATCGAAGGGCGCTCTGGCGTACTTCTTGGCCTCAACTGCCGGGATCTGGCGACTTTGCATGAAGATCCGGGGAGATTCCAGGATCTCGCGGGAGCGTTTCCCAATGGCGTGGCGAGGATCGCTGAATCTGGCATCTCGACAGCAGACCATGCGGCGAATGTCGCTCATTTGGGGTACGACGGCGTTCTCGTGGGCACGGCGCTGATGCGTTCGGCCGATCCTGGCACGCTCGTACGATCGATGATCGATGCGGGGAGGTCGTCCCGTGGTTGATCGCGTGCGCATCAAGGTGTGCGGGCTGACGACAGCCGAGATGGTCGACGCGGCTGTGGATGCCGGGGTCGATGCTATCGGCGTCGTGCTCAGCCCCTCGCCGCGGCAAGTGACGCCCGAGCGCGCGGCCGATTTGCTCTCGCGCGTACCGGGGTATGTCGCGGCGGTGGCGGTGTATAGGCATCCCGACGCGGAACTTGTCGATCACGCAATGGCGGTGCTGCCGCAGTGGGCATTGCACCAGTCCGATGCGGCTGACTTCGAGAGCGTGCTCCACATTGCACAGGTTGATCGCCGTGTGCCGGTCGTGCGCCTCGCTGATGGGTTCGAGGACGTGATGGCAAAGCACACGGGCGCGATCGTGCTCGTCGAAGGTTTGGATTCTGGCACGGGCCGACCCGCGCGATGGCACGACGCAAAGCCCTGGATCGGGCGATGCCGCGTCATCATCGCGGGCGGGCTGAACATCGAGAATGTCTCCGAAGTCGTTCGCACGCTCCGGCCGTTTGCCGTGGACGTATCCTCGGGCGTCGAGAGTTCGCCGGGCGTGAAAGAGGTGGCCATGATCCGCGAGTTCGTGCGGGCCGTACGCGAAGGGGAGTCGCGATGAGCGAGGATTCCAAAGACCTGCTCAAGATGCTTATCGACGGCACTCTGCCGGACACCGACGGCTACTTCGGCCCTTTCGGCGGTCGCTTCGTGCCCGAGACGCTGGTGCCCGCGCTCGAACGGTTCGAGAAGGGCGCCCGCGAGGCGCTCGACGACGGGGCCTTCAAGACCGAACTGCGCCAGCACCAGGAGACCTGGGTCGGCCGGCCGACGCCCTTGATGTACGCCCCGCGCCTCAGCGAGGCGTGGCGGGCCCAGGTGTGGCTGAAGCGCGAGGACCTCGCGCACACCGGGGCCCACAAGATCAACAACGCCCTCGGGCAGGCGCTCATCGCCAAGCGGATCGGGGCGCAGCGTGTCGGCGCCGAGACGGGCGCGGGCCAGCACGGCGTGGCGACGGCCGCCGCGTGCGCGCGGGTGGGCCTGCCGTGCATCGTGTACATGGGCGCGAAGGACGTGGAGCGCCAAGCCCCCAACGTCGTGCGCATGCGGCGGATGGGCGCGGAGGTCCGGCCCGTCACGACCGGCGACGCGACACTGCGCAGCGCCGTCGACGAGGCGATCCGGCACTGGGTGGGCGATCCCGTGGGCACGCACTACATCCTGGGCAGCGCCGTGGGGCCGCACCCGTTCCCGCTCATCGTCCGCGAGTTCCAGAAGGTCATCGGCGTGGAGTGCCGGCGGCAGATGCTCGAGCAGGCGTGGAAGTTGCCCGACATCGCCGTCGCGTGCGTGGGCGGGGGCTCCAACGCGATCGGCTTCTTTCACGGGTTCCTTGGCGATGCCGAGGTCGAGTTGCACGGCGCGGAGGCGGGCGGTATCGGCCCGGCCGTGGGCCAGCACGCGGCGACCATGTCGGGCGGCACGCCGGGCGTGCTGCATGGCTCGCGGTCGATGCTGCTGCAAGACGCCGACGGCCAGGTGAGCGACACGCAAAGCGTCTCGGCCGGGCTCGATTACCCCGCCATCGGCCCCGAGCACGCGCTGCTCGCGCACGTCGGGCGCGCCAAGTACCACGCCGTGCGCGATGACGAGGCGATTACCGCGCTGGACGAGCTGTGCCGGCTCGAGGGCATCCTGCCCGCCGTCGAGCCCGCGCACGCGCTGGCGCTGGCCAAGCGGCTCTGCGAGGGGCGCGACGATCCCACGGTGCTGGTCAACGTCTGCGGGCGGGGCGACAAAGACATGCCGATCCTGACGCGGCTGGCCGAAGAGGGGAAGAAGTAGGCCATGCACGCGCACGAGGTCATATCGAAAGCCATCACGGACGGCCGCGAGCAGCACGGCTTGGCCCTGGTCGCGTACGTCACCGCCGGCTACCCGAGCATGGACGCCTTCCCCGCCATCCTCGCCGACGCCTGCGCGCACGCGGACGTCGTCGAGGTCGGCATCCCCTTCAGCAACCCCATCGCCGACGGTGGGACGCTGCAAGAGACGGCCCGCGAAGCGCTCAAGCGGGGCGCGACGATGCACAAGATCATGCAAACCCTGCGCGACCTCGACGGCACGCTGCCCGCCCCGCTGCTGCTGATGGGCTACCTCAACCCGCTGCTGGCCTACGGGCTCGACCGCCTGGCCGACGACGCCGAGGCCGCGGGCGTGCACGGCGTGATCGTGCCCGACCTGCCCCTCGAAGCGCTCGCGATGGCCCGGCCGCTGACCGACGCGGGGCTCGCCACCATCGGCATGGTCAGCCCCGTCACCCGCGACGATCGCCTCGCGCGCATCGCCGAACGGGCCACGGGCTTCGTGTACGCCGTCACGAGCGTGGGCGTTACGGGGCAGAAGCGTTCGGACCAATCGGACATCGTCGGCTACCTCAAGAAGGTAAGAACCGCCGCGACCATCCCCGTGTGCGCCGGCTTCGGCATCCGCTCGAAGTCGCACGTGGACGCCCTCCGCGGCGCGTGCGACGGCGTGATCGTTGGCTCGGCGTTGATGGAAGCCGTGGGCGAGGGGCGGGATGTCGGCTCGGTGCTCGCGTCGCTGCGGTAGGGCGTGGCAATTGGCAATGGGCCATTGGCAATGGGTCGGATCAGAGCCGCGTGCGTGAGCACGCGGACCGACGCCCGCACGCCGAGCGCCGCGGACCGGGGCTGATACCATCGCTCCATGCGTCGCCGCCGGGCCATCCGCACCGTGGTTGTCTACGCCCTGTTGGGGGCGGTGGCGACGGTGCTCTCGTCGTGGGCGATCCACGCGGTGCAGTTCTGGAGGCTGAGCAATGCCGCCGCTGCACCGTTTCCCGTGCCGCCGGCATTCCCGTGGCCCAGTGATCCAGAAGTCGCCGACTCCTGGGGTGGCATCAACACGAACCCTGCGCCCGGCGAGGCTCGCATCCGGCCGGACGCCAAGTCTCGTGCGGCGAGTTTTCTGGATGAGATTTGGATGGCACACCACGGGCCCAAGTCGCCCATCGATGGCGATGACCTGTGGCGCCGGAATCGCTCGCCATCCTTGCCGCCGCTTCCCGCGTATCCCTTCCCGTACGCCTTCTTCGAGGTCCGCCCGCGCGGCTGGGGCTGGGGCGTGCTCACCAGCGTCGTGTCCCTCATCGAGGGGACCATCGGCTACAACCGGTCCATATCGGGTGAAACGATGAACGTCTACCGCGCCGGATGGCCCGCTCCGTCGATGCAGCACGAGGCCCACTGGGCCCAACTCGTGGATCGTGGGCCCAGCCCGATGTACTTTGACAGCTACGACAGCGTGCACGCCACCGCGTCGCCGCCGAAGGCGTCCTTGGCCTCGGGGCTCGAGCTCTGGCGCGCGACACAGCACAACACCGGCTTTGGCCTGATGCCCATCGAGTTCGAGCCCACCAACCGCTTCGCCCTCCCCCTGCTCCCGCTCTGGCCCGGCTTCCTTCTCAACACGATCTTCCACGCCATTCTTATGTTCGCTCTCATCCGCACCCCGCGCGTGGTGCGTCGGGCGCTGCGGCGGCGGGGTGGGCGGTGTGTTGGGTGCGGGTATGACCGGGACGGGCTCGATGGTGGCGCGGCGTGCCCGGAGTGCGGGGAGAAGATGGCAATGGGCAATGGGCACTGGGCAATGGGTAAGAGGTCCGGGACGCTCCCATGATCCGAGCCCCGAGCGCGAGCGAGCGGGGTCTTG
>CAYGTM010000174.1:0-5451 GCA_964352795.1 uncultured Phycisphaera sp. | reverse complement strand
ACGCAGCTGGCCGTGATGGTCCGGGCGGGCATCAACCTTCGCGCCTCGCTCGAAGGCATCGAGGAACAGACCCAGCACCGCGGCTTCCGCAAGGTGCTGGGCCAGCTCCGCACCGACGTGGAGAGCGGCAAGAGTTTCTCGGAGGCGCTCGCGCGGCATCCCAAGCTATTCGGCCCGCTGTATGTCAACATGGTTCGCGCGTCGGAAATGGCCGGTTCGTTCAGCCAGATGCTCGACCGCATCGCGGGGTATATTGGCCAGCAGATCGAGACGCGCAAGATGGTCGTGGGCGCGTCGATCTATCCGGGCATTATCGGGACGATGGCCGTCGCGGTGACGGTGTTCCTGCTGACGTTCGTGCTGCCCAAGTTCAAGGCCGTGTTCGCGGGTAAGGAAGACGCCCTGCCGGCGTCGACCAAGTTCCTGATGGGGCTCAGCGAGTTCTTGCAGGTCCAATGGCCGTACCTGATCGCTGGCCTCTTTGGCCTGGGCGTGGCGGGCTTCCTGGCGCTGCGGACCGAGCCCGGCGGCCTGCTGGTCGACCGCCTGAAGCTGACGTTGCCGGTCTTCAAGAGCATGTTCCGCTCGCTATACATCAGCCGGAGCCTGCACACCAAGGGCCAGCTCATCAACGCGGGCGTGCCGATGCTCGACACGCTGGCGATCACGGGCGACATCTCGGGCAACCGCCTGTACAAGGCCATGTGGCGCAACGTGTACATGTCGGTGAAGCAAGGCAAGAAGATCAGCCTGCCGCTGAGCAAGACGACGCTGCTGCCCCGGGCCGTGGTGCAGATGATCTCGGCTGGCGAGGAATCAGGTAAGCTGGGCGAGGTGCTCGACGAGGTCTCGGTCTACTACGCCAAGCAGCTCAAGGACCAGATCAAGGCCGTCACGAGCCTGATCGAGCCCGTGATGATCATCGTTATGGGCGGCATCGTCGGCTTTATCGCCATGGCCATCATCCTGCCCATCTTCCGGATGAGCCAGATCGTGAACTGATCGGGCGTTCGGAATGGAAGGTAGACATGGGTGGGGCCGCTTTGGCCCCGCCCGCGCATTGGAGGTGTCTCGTGCATCGCCGCACTCGCCAACCCGGTCGGACAGCCCGACGCTCGAGCGCCCGAGGCTTCACGCTCATCGAGGCCGCCTTGGCCACGGTGATCATCGGCGTGGGCGTGGTCGCCATCGTCGAGGCCCACCAGTCGTTCATGCGGAGCAACCAATGGTCGACGCACGCGGCGACCGCCACCTTCCTGGGCGGCGAGATCCGTGAACTGACACTGAATCTGCCCAAGCACGACCCGGTTACGGGCCTGCGCATTGTGGCTGGCGCGGTCGAGGGCTGGGGCCCCGAAGCCGGCGAGACGCTCGTCGAAGACTTCGACGACCTGGACGACTTCGACGGCCTGAGCTTTGCCTTCAACGGCACGCCGGGCTTTGCCGACGATGACGACCTGCCCGGGCCGCTGGACGCCTTCGGGCTGGTCATTCCCGAGATCTTCGCCGACGGCTCGATCATGCTCGACCCCGACGGCAACCCGGTGCCCATCGTGGGCTGGACGCAGACCGTGCGCGTCGTGAAGGTGCATCCGACCGACCCCACCCGCGAGTTGGCGATCGATTATGTCGAGCCCCCTGTCGGGGCGTCGGCGGGCATCGCCATCGATCAGTTCCCCTTGAAGATCGAAGTGATCGTGACCTACGAGGGTCCGTTCGTAACCGCGCCCGTGGAGATCACCCGCGTGACGTGGATCGTCCCGTAATGGGAGTAGCCGGAAGGAAGTTATGATGAAGCCAACCCGATTGCACGCTCGCCCAGGCCGCCGACGCACCGGACCGCGCCGCCGCGGGGTGGTGTCGGTGTTGTCCATGATGTTCCTGATCCTGTTCGGCTCGCTGGCCGCCGCGATGGCGGTGGTAAGCCAGGGCAACCTTCGCACAGCCGCGGCCCACCTGCACGTCAGCCGGGCCATGAGCTCGGCCGACACCGGGTTGGACCAGGCCGAACGCCGGCTGGAGTTGGCCGTCACGCGATTCGTGATTGATCGAGGCGAGATCGATGCCGATCTCGGCCAGAGGTTGTGGCTGGGTGCCATTCCCGCGGATGTGGACGTCGTGGTGCGTCCGATGCCAACCGGAGACGTGCCGGTGGGCGTGGCACCCGCCCTCGCCGTGCTCCATGACGACGACGAGAACACCATCAGCATCGATGGCATCGTGGCGCCCGTGCTTGGCGCGGCCCCCGTGGGCGTCGATCTGACCGTTTTCGCCGAGGATAACTGGCTGTTCACGCCCGCCATCGGGCTGGTCGAACAAGACCCAGACGCCGAGCCGCGAGGGCAGGCGTACCAGATTACCTACGCCCCGCTGGCCAACGGCGTGGACATCCGCATCATCGTCACGGGCTTCGACTTCGATCATCAGCGTGGCGGGGTGCCCCTGACGCGCACCATCAGCAAAGACTTCCGCATGGCCAAGCGCGTGGAGCACGCGGTCATCTCGCCCAACAAGATCATGATCGGTAAGAACGTCATGATCGAGGGCGACCTGGGCTCGACTTTTACCGACTTGGCCTTCAACTTCGGCGACCCGATGCTGCTGCGTTCGGACTTCCGCAATCTCCATGTCGACCTTGACCGGAAGCTCGACGCCCTGGCCAATAACATTTCGAGCTTTGATATCGACAACGACAATCGCCTCCGTGTCGGCCATCCCGAAGAGGGCCAGGGCGCGGGGCTCGACCTGGACGGCGATGGCGTTGCCGACGAGAGTGCGCTCGACATCAACGGTGATGGCTATATTGACGAGTTCGACCTGTTCCTGGCCTTCTATGACAAGAATGGCGACGGACGGGTCGCGCTGTCCGATGCCCTGCGCGCGGGTACGCCCGGCGAGTTTGCTACCGCCGAGTTCGTCGATGATTCCGGGCGGCCCATCGACGACGCGCTGGCGCTGCTGATTGATAGCGCCAAGCCCGACCGCAACCGCAACGGCGTGCATGGATTCCTAGACTCGAACGGCGACGGCGTGTGGCAACCGGGCGACGAGCCGTTGTTGGACGTCGATCCATACTCGGGGCTGTTCTCCGACCAGGTGCTGGGCTATCGCGACGGGTTCATCGATGCTCGCGATTTGTATCGTAAGGTCGACGGCACCCTGTCTTTCCGAGCCAGCCGGAGCGACTGGGAGAGCTTCCAGGGCCCGGTCGAGGAGCGGTTGCAGGGCCCCATCGACCCCGGTGACAACGCGGCCATGAGCTTCGGCGTGATCGAGGACGATTTGCCCGAAATCACCACAGAACGCTTCACCAAGGCCAAGGACCAGATCATCGTGGGCACCGCCAACGGCGATCCGTTCTATACCCAAGTCGCCCAGAATCTGGGCCTGGGCGGGCCGGGCGATCTGGTCGGGTACGTCGAGCCCGGCACCGACCCCGACGCGCCGCAGTATTACCGGCTCGACCCGGACACCGACGGCGATGCCCGCCCCGATAACTGGGATACCGCGTACTACGAACGCTCGCCGTTCAACAGCCCGAACTTTACCGACTGGTATTACCGCCCGGTGTTCGTGAACATGGTGTTCAAGGACGCCGTGCTCGATCCGGGCCTGAACGCGCTGTTCATCAACTGTACCTTCGTGGGCATCACCTATGTCCGCACCGAGTCGAACAACGAGCACCTGAACTGGGAGTTGTACGGCCGCATGAGCTTCGACACCGGCGCGGGGCGTCCGCTGCCCGACGCGCCGCGCGTCCAGGTGACCGACCCGGGCGAGTATCCCACCGACGTGCTGCCGGCGACGGCGTTGCCGCCCGATCAGGGGTTCTTCATCCCCCAGAATCCCTTCACGCAAGCGTTGGATAAAGCGGACTTCCTCAAGAACTCGCGCCCGGTGAACTTCGACGACCTGCTGGAGCCCATCGTGCTAGCCGGACGGCGTGTGACCGATACCAAGCTGCTGTCCAATAACATCCGCTTCCACGACAGCATGTTCATCGGGTCCATCGTGTCGGACACGCCCACGCAGTACACGCCCACGCGCAACAAGCTGCAATACACAGGGGCCACGCGCTTCCTGCGCGAGCACCCCGACCCCGACAAGCAGTCCGACGAGCGGTACCGCCCCGACAGCGACGACGAGGAACTCATCGACCTGTCGAGCATGATGCTGCCGGGCTACTCGGTCGACCTGGGCACCTTCAACAGCCCGCCCACGCAGGACGTGCAACTGGGCGGCGTGATCGTCGCGGGCGTCATGGACATCCGCGGCAACGCCTCGATCGACGGCGCCTTGCTGATGACCTTCAAGCCCCAGCCGGGCGTGGCCCCGCTGGTCGACCAGTTCGGCGTGCCCGTGGGAAACCCGGCCAAGTTCAATACCACGCTGGGCTACTTCGGCCCAGACGACGGCGACGACGAGTCGCTCGACCCAACCACCCTGCCCGAGGCCATGGCCCTCGACCCGCTCACCGGCGAGACCCGCTTGCAGAAGATCGTGGGCTACGACACCAACGGCGATGGGCTGGCCGACGTGGCCCACGATTCACCCGACGTGCCCGATGGGGCCGTGCCGGTGCCGTTCTACGGCTACGGCCGCGTCCATCTTCGCTTCAATCCCAACATGACGCTGCCCGACGGCATCATGCTGCCCGTGCAGCTCCGGTTGATGCCGGGTTCATATCAGGAGGGTCGCCCATGAAACGTTCTACCCGATCGCTTCGCGCTGCGGCTGGCCGGGGTTTCAGCCTCATCGAGATGATGGTGGCGCTGGCCATCAGCGCGGCCCTGTTGACCGCCTCGCTGGCGGCCCTGGACACCAGCTTCAAGAGCTACCAGCAGACCAGCGAGACGGCGTCGACGCATGTGGTCACGCGAATCGTGACCCACCGCGTGCTGACCATGATCCGCACCGGGCGCGAGTTCGCGCCCTATCCCATCGACGTGCTCGACCAGGCCCAGAACCCGATGTTCACCAACAGCATCGAGTTCGTCTCGTCCGAGGATGAAGCGATGAACTTCCGAGAGGTCACGCGCATCTTCGCCGAGATCGACCCCGACGCCACCGATGGCTCCCAGCGGCTGATGCTGACCCTTGACGAGTTCACCGACGGCGTGCTGACCGCCAGCGAGACCCGCCCGCTGTTGCGAGGCGTGCTCGACGCGACCTTTACCCTGGAATACGACATCGGCCCCCAGCTCAAGCGAGCGACCATCGACCTGACCGTCGAGGCCAGCGACATCGGCGACGCGGGCCTGAACGCCAACTGGGACACCCCCAGCCTCCGCCTGATCGCCAGCGCGTCGCCCAGGCGTTTGCAGGCTCGATGAGCATCCAATAGAGCCGCAACGAGGCCCGGGCGCGAGCCCGGGCTGTTCGTTCATGCAGTTCGTGGCCCCTACCCTGCCCCCATGGCCTACACCGCCCTCGCCCGCCGCTATCGCAGCC
>CAYGTM010000173.1:5089-5451 GCA_964352795.1 uncultured Phycisphaera sp. | reverse complement strand
GCCGAGGCCACCGCCAGCGGGCCGCTCGCTGCCGTCGCGCGGATGGCTTTGGGCATGGCCGGCGTGGCGGGCGCGATCCTGGTGTTGGCGGGCGTGAGTTGGCTGGCCGCCGGCGAAGTCGCCACGCCCACCTATGCCGCCAGCGTCACGGTGGCCCACGACGCGCGAGGCCGCGAGGTGCTGGCCGAGGATCTGGCCGGGTGGCAAGCGTTCCACGAATCGCTGATGGCCGACCCGCGGTTCTATGAGTTCGCGGCCGAACGCATGCGCCAGCGCGGGCTGCTGGAGTTCGGCGACGCCGTGTCGGTGAAGTCGTTCGTGGAGGGCTCGGTGGGCTGGGCCTCGGGCCGCGACGGCGAGTT
>CAYGTM010000173.1:0-5079 GCA_964352795.1 uncultured Phycisphaera sp. | reverse complement strand
TTCGTGTAGATCTCGGTGGTCTCCGAATCATTAAAAAAAAAAGAGTTGATGCTCGAGGTGCGCGAGAAGGGGGCCGACCGGGCCCGCCGCGTGGCCGAAACGCTGGCCATCGCGCTGGTGGGCCAGGCAAACTCGGCCCGTGAACGCCGGCCCGACGGGCTGCCCAGCGTGATCTCCAAGGAAGCCGACGCCGACGCGCGCCCGATGACAAACGAGCAGCCCATGTACGCCGGGGGCATCTTCGCGGGGCTCGCGCTGGTGAGCGCCGCCTTGGGCGGGCTGGTGTCTCGACGGGTGACGCGGGTGCGCGAGCAGGCGGCCGCCGAGGGACACACGGCCATGGACGACATGGGCGAAATGGCCGAAGGCCGCATCAACATCGGCTGACGCGGCCTTCTCGGTTGGTTTCACTTTTTGGACTTGACCGTCAGATCGTGATGGTCGTGGTGGCCATGATCTGCATGCCGCCGTTGACCAGGCTGACACTGACCAGTGCGAGCCTCATGCCGTCGGCCAAGGCCAGATCATCGAATCGCTGGCTCGTGAGCGAGCCCGTGGAGGCGAACTGGCGGAGCGTGCGCCCGATCTGGTTGTTGGGGTCGATCAGGACCAGGGCATACTCGACCTTGTCGATCGTGGGCAGGTTGCCGCAATGCAGGAACGAGAGTTTTCGCTCGTCGTTGTACTCGATGACCGCGCCGATGAGGGCCGTGGGGTCGACGGGCGTGAACATGACGTATTGCTTCTGGTCCGGGTTGAGCAGCATGTCGGCCCAGTCGGCCCCGTAGGTGCCGATAGCGCCACCGACCAAGCCGTTACCCTCGAAGCGGCGGTTGAGGTCGTTGTACCGCAGCGTGGCATGGCCAAAGGCCACGCCGAACGCGACGGAAGCGGCGGCGGCGGCAAGGGCCCCGACGCGCCAGACCCGATTCACGCCATGGCTGGCGCGGATGCGCAGCGGTCCTTGGTCTTCTTCATCATCAGACTCAGCCGCCTTGGCCACGGCGTCGGCCAGCAAGGCCTCGCGTACCGCGGCAATCACCTGGCTTCGCATGTCGGGCCTTGCGGTCACGTCGGGCAGCAACCCCTCGAGGCCTGCCAGGCGAGCCTGCTCGGCCAGCACACGCTCTTGCGTGGCGGGCGGGGCGGCCCAGAACGCCGCATCGAAGGCGGCAGC
Source organism: uncultured Phycisphaera sp. (assembly GCA_964352795.1). Classification (GTDB taxonomy): domain Bacteria; phylum Planctomycetota; class Phycisphaerae; order Phycisphaerales; family UBA1924; genus JAHCJI01. Next base: position 3,902 of record CAYGTM010000173.1, on the reverse strand, counting down.
CTCGTCGCGTTCGAGCATGCCTAAACCGTCCAAGACGGCCAGTTCGATGAGATCGAGTGTGTTCATGGGGGGGGTGTTCATGTGGCGGCCTCCTCGACGGCTCTCTCCCGCAAACGCACCAATGCCCTGCTGAGGGCGGATTTCACCGTGCCGATGGGAGTATCCAACTCCTCGCCGATCTGCCGGAGCGTCTGCCCCCCTAGATACGCACGGATCACCACGCGCTGTTGCAGTTCGGGCAAGGTCTTTACGAGTTCCAGCACGTCACGATAACGCTCGTCATGCTCCAGATGCTTCATCTCCTGCGACCCGTCGCCGGGCATCTGGCCGCTGGAATCCCCTAGGCCGGTGGTGCGCAGGCGGGCCTGCGTGCGGCGGAGGCGATCGACCAGGTGCCGACGGCTCAGCAGCATCACCCACGTCACCAGGGCCGCCCGCTTGGGGTCATACCGGTCGGCCGTGCGCCACAGGCGAACGAAGATTTCTTGGACGGCGTCCTCGGCATCGGCCCGGGTGGGCATGGTCTGGTAGGCCATGCGGTAGACCAGCGAGCCGAAACGGTCGTAGAGGTCGCCGATGGCGGTTTCCTCGCCCGAGGCGACGCGGCGCATGAGGTCGAGGTCCGCTTTTGGATTTCGAGGGTGCCTGGTCATATCCCACCTGCCGAGCCGAACCGACCGGCGACATGCCTATGCCAGCGTTCGGCCCGGCGTTTCTATTCGTTGCGGGAACCGATCAAGTTCCTTCCGGAACGTTGACAAGGCGTGAGGGCTGACAGACCGAGAACAAATGATTGCATTCTGTTAGGATATATTTTGCCTAGATCGTGTGAATGGCAAATAAAATCGTTGTTCGCTCGCCTTGGCTTCGTGTATACTCATTGCACACGACCAGCCGCCAAAGGGGAACGCGGATGAGTGGGGTGACCGTGAGAACTCGACCAATCCAAGGCGCAGCACGCGTCAGTAGGGATCGGTACCGACCTCGGATTGGGGCTCGATATCGGGGGCGTTCGGCGTTCTCGCTTCTCGATGTTTTGGTATCCATCTCGGTGATCGTGGTTCTGATCTCACTCATGCTCCCCGCGCTCTCGAAGGCCACCGAGACCGCCCATCGCGTCGTGTGCTCCTCGAACGTCCGACAGATCGGCATCGCCATGCTGATGTATGCCGACTCGAACCAGGACTTCATCCCCCCCACCACGTTCTACAACCCCGCACGAAACCGGCCCGAGCAGATGCTCATCCTCAGGCTCTCGGACGGGTCATCGACCCCTCGGGGCGACTTCAGCCCCGAAACCTCGGGATGGGACGGCATCGGCCTGCTCTACCACGGGCAGTATCTCGACAACGCGGCGTGCTTTTACTGCCCTTCGCACTCGGGAACCCACCCGCTCTCGGAGTATGCCAACAACTTCGGCGGCATTCCCGACGTCGTGGTGGGCAACTACCAGTATCGTGGAGCCGGGCCCGACGGGCAGCGTCACCTGGGCAAGATCGAGCCACGCCAGACGGCCTTGTTAGCCGACGGCATGCGGCTTCGCAGCGATTACAACCACAAGATCGGTTCCAACGTGATGCGAGCCGATTTATCGGTCACTTGGTTTCGTGACTACAGCGGTCAGATCCTTGCCAACCTTCCTGAAACCGAAGACGAGGCCCGCTCCGCAGTCGTGATGGCCGCGTGGGGACTGATCGACCGCCAACTCGAAGGCCCGTCCGACGGCGGCGACTTCCCACCACCGAAGCAGAACTGACCCGCGACTCTCGAGCATGAAACGGGGTCGGGCATCGCCCGGCTCCGTTTGTGTTTGGGGATGGGCCGGCATTTGAGTTGACATGTGATTTTCGGACCCATGAAGCGTCGGCGGACGTACTGTCTGGCTCACACGGCTCACCGATGTGCGATCGGGCGAGCCCCCGAGGAGGATCGATCATGCGTTCCATCCGCCCCTTGACGGGAATGGCCGCCTGCCTGCGGGCTCTGGCGGCCTTCGTGGTACTCGTCGCGTTGCTGCCGGCGGGCGCTTTCGCCCAGCTCTCGCCCGATCGCACCTATTACGGCTTCGACCGCGCGATCCCCATCACCGTGGCGATGCCCGACGGGCAAGCGGGCGAGGCCAGCATCGTGCTCACCAACGCCCGCGGCGATCGCGTCGCGCGGGCGGGGGTGGTGCCGGGTCGGGTCGATCTGGCGACGTTCTTCCCGATTTTGTGGGACCAAGAGAACCCCATCGTGCTGTTCGCCCAGTTGGTTGTGGACGATGGTGAGGGGGCCCAGGGCGAGCAGGCCCAAGGCACGCCCTTTGGTCCGCCGCTGGTGCTGCAACCCATGCTCACGCCCTTGCGGGCCAGGGCCACCGACAACGGGATCACCTGGCAGGATGCCCCCCGAGTGTTCTCGGGGCTACGCATCTACGTCGACAAGTTGATCCGGTTGGACACGACCGAGGGCGTGATGGTCTTCAGGCTGCGCCCCGATGAGGCGCCCAACACGGTGTGGCACGTCCGCGAGCTCGTGCGCGGCGGGTTCTATACCGGCGTCATCTTCCACCGCGTCGTCCCGACGCATCCGTCGGGCAAGCCGTTCGTGATCCAGGTGGGAGACCCGGTGGGCAGCGGGAACGGGGGGCCGGGCGTGTTCATCGATCTGGAGCCCAGCACGCTCGAGCACACGTTCGGCGTGCTCTCGATGGCGCGCACGCCAGACCCGGACACCAACGGCTCGCAGTTCTTCGTGGCCCTCAGCCGCGAGGCGACGGTGCATCTCAACGGCAAGTACACCGCCTTCGGGGAGGCTGTTGAGGGTGCCGATGCGATCGTGGCCATCGAACGCACGCCGCTGGAAGATCCGAACCGCCCGCCGACGCACCCACGCGCGGGCAGGCCCGCAAGCCCACCGCAGATCTTGACCGCCGAGTTGATCGACGCGCCGCCCTTTGGCACCGGGCCAAAACCCGTGCAGCGGCCGACCAACCCCAGCGCTCGCGAGCGATGACTAGGCCGACCTGCCCGACCTGTCGGACTGATCGCTGGGGATTCAGAACCGGTACGACAGGCCCACGCGCAGCATCAGCGTGGGGTCGGTCTCGACGCGGCTGAGGCGGTTGCCGTCGCTGTCCTTGATCTTGAACCGGCGCCAGAGTTGCGAGCCCACGCCGGCGGTCACTTCCAGGCCCCCCCCACCAGCCGCGGGCTGCCAGTTGACGCCCAGCACGAGGTCGATGGACTTGTCCTGGAACACGCCCTCGGGCGCGAAGCCGTCGTCGTCGAGGCGGTACTGGCGTTCCTGATACCCGGCCTTGAGCGTGAAGGCGAGCTCGTCATTGGCCTGGTACGCCAGCGTGGCCCCGCCGATGGTGGCGACCTTCAGGCTCCACTGGTCGTCGAAGCTGAACGTCGCGTCGATCTGCGGCAGGGGCAGGATCTCGAAATCGCCCTCGAGCTGGCTGTTGGCCAGCAGGCTGGCGCCCAGGGCGATGTCCTTGGTGAGGTAGTACGTCGCGCCGATCCCGGCGCGCCACACGTAGGCATCGCCCACGTCGGCGTTGCGCTCGCGGGCCACGCCCACGCCGCCCAGCCCGATGATGACCCAGCGCGGGGTGATGGCGTGGGTCACCAGCACGTCGATGTTCTGGCGGTTGAAGCTGCCGAAGGGATCGCCCTCGGCCGGGTCGAGCTTGAAGGCGCTATCGAAGTCGTAGAAGGCGAACTCGTTGCTGACGTCGAGGATGGCCCGGGTGCGCTGGGAGGCCAGCCAGGTGATGGCAAAGTCGGTGCGGGTGAAGATGGTGGTGGCATCGCCGCCGCCGTCCAGGTGGGGCACGGTGGCGGCCTCGGTGGCCTGGGCCAGGCGGTACAGGAACCGGGGCGGCCCGGTCTCGTCCTGGGTGGGCCTGATGT
>CAYGTM010000172.1:4411-5500 GCA_964352795.1 uncultured Phycisphaera sp. | reverse complement strand
CTGGCCCGCTCGCTGGCCCGAGTTCGAGCAACTCGTGCAGGCCGGGTATGGTCGCAATCGCGGTGGTGGTGACGAGGGCGACCTGCCCATCGTGGACTTCGACAGCAGCCTCATCACCTGGCTCAAGCCCAAGCCCCCGCTGAGCGGGCGGGTTCGCGTGGTGTACTTCTGGGCCCCGAACGTCAACTCGACCTTTGCGCGAGTGCAGCCGCTGATGGATGATCTCCAGCGTCGCCACGGGCGCGATATCGCGGTCATCGGCGCGGCGGTGCCGGTGTTCAATCTCGAATCGAGGGATGCCGGCGCGGTCGACCGTGAGGTGGAGAAGTTCTCTGCCACGCTGACCTCGACCATCACGCGCTCGCAGATCAACCATGCGATCGCCTTCGATAAGCAGTGGGAGTTCGTGAGTTCCACGCTGGGCAAGAGCAACCAAGGCGAGAGCATGGCCCGCCAGTTGGCTCAGGGCTTCGGCCCCATCGTGGCCATCTTCAGCACCGACAACATGGTCCGCTGGGTGGGCAACCCGCTGTCCGACAGGTTCCGCGTGGCCTTGGCCCGCATCCTCGAAGTCGATCCGGCCGTCAAGATCCGTCGCACGATGGACGAGGGCTACCTGGCCCGCCAGAACCGACGCTGAGCAACCCGGCGCATATGCCGACACCAATGCCCGGCGACGCTCCGCCTCGCTTCCACGTCGTGCTCCACGAGCCGGAGATTCCCAATAACACCGGCAATATCGGCCGGACCTGTCTGGCGATGGGTGCGGCCTTGCACCTGATCGAGCCCCTGGGCTTTGACATCGACGAGAAGGCATTGCGGCGAGCGGGGTTGGATTACTGGCCTCGCTTGAACCTGAGCGTGCATCCCGACTGGGAGGCGTATCTGGCGGCCAGTCCACATGCCCGGCGGTGGTACTTTACCTCGCGGCGGGGCAGGCCCCACTTCGAGGTCCGATACGAGTTGGGCGACCACCTGGTGTTCGGCAAGGAGACGGCCGGGCTGCCGGTGGAGATTCTGGCCGGGCAGGAAGGTCGGCAGGTGGGCATCCCTCTACGGGTGGGGGAACGGAGCCTGAATCTGTCGTCA
>CAYGTM010000172.1:0-4401 GCA_964352795.1 uncultured Phycisphaera sp. | reverse complement strand
CTTCAATTGCCCGCGTGAGGCGGTGAGGCGGGTAGTGCTGCGTGTGAGCAACAGATTCTGGCCACTGGCATCGAACTGCCGAAATGCTGCCGACGTATGGATTTATGTGGACCGCCCCGGCTGGGAACGCGAGGCCGGGAGAAGCCCGGGAAGGGCCGGTCTCACACGCATCTCTCTCTCCTCCTCTGGTGTACCACACGTCATCGCACGTGTGGTACACTGTTTCATGGCAGCACGGTTTTTTCCAAGGCGTGTGGTGGGTCGGCTGGTGGTGTCGGTGGCTGTCGGTTGCGCGTGCGGTTTTTCGTCGGGTTGCCGGGATCCGTTGATTACCGAGAACCAGATCCGCAGCCCGTTCCATCGTTACGACCGGGTTCGCAATCAAGACGTGGACATGATCGTTCGTGATGAGTTCGGCCGGGCCAGGCCGAACGTGGTGGGGCGTTTGGCACCAAAGTGAGCCCATAACCGGCGCATGTGCTGCAACCGTCAGGGTCGTTTGATAATCGGACGCAAATAAGCGAAGAGGGGCTTGGGAGTTTTCCGATGCTTCCAAGCGCGCTCGTGCGCTACGCTCGCACCGACTCGAACGATCAGGCTTGGCATGACCACGGACGGCACGCTCAACACGACCTCCGGATCCTCGACGGGCCATGCCGTTTTGGTCGCCCTGTTGCGCTCGCGCCGGGGCATGGTGCTGACCAGCTTCGTGGGCTCGATGGTGGTGCTGGCCTCGGTGCTGGTACTGATCGAGGGCCGGCGGACGCCGTTGGTGGGCGGTCGCAGCATTGCCCCGTTGGCGGCCTCGTCGGCCAGCGTGCCCCTGGAAGCCATTACCGAGCCGCCCGCCGGGCTCGACCACGATCGTTGGAAACGGATCGTGATCCACCACAGCCGGACCCGTCACGGGGATGCTGCCCAACTGGCCCGCACGCACCAGTCGATGGGTCTGGCGGGGCTTGGGTACCACTTCGTGGTGGGCAACGGCCGGGGCATGGCCGACGGCGAACTGCATGTGGCCGAGCGTTGGCTGCGTCAGCAGCCCGGTGCGCACGTCGCGGGGCCGGACAGCCTGGCGTACAACCGCGACTCCATCGGCGTGTGCCTGGTGGGCGATGGCAGGCTGGAGGCCTTCGGGCGCGGGCAGATGGACCGTCTGGTGGCCGCTGTTTCTACCCTGGCGCGAGAGCTGGATATCCCTATCAGCGAGGTGCATCTCCACGAGGACGTGACCGGCGTGGACGATCCTGGGCCGTATTTCGCCCGGGACAGCTTCTACAAGCGGCTGGCCGAGGCCGGCGTGCGGGCTCGATAACCCGCGACTGGGCGATTGGTTGCAACCGAACCGGTTCGATGCCGAACAAGTAGGGAAGCCGCGACGTTCCCCACCGCGGCCCGGGTGTGCGTGAGTCTTCTGGACGATCCACGCTCGCGGAACGATGGAACAATCACGAGACTTTGCCCCGATTCGGGCCATCGGTCGGGCCGGGCTCTCGGACCGGGCGCGTCCGAGAGTTCGCGGATCGGCTGGCCCTGGGCCCGATGGGCAAGTTGCAGGGAATGCCGGGCCGCGACGGGCCGATAGACCGGCTACCGTAGTCGCCACTGTGGCGGCCACCGTGAAGAATGGGCTGGCTGGGCGTTCGGATTGTTTGAGAACGAGTTCCCGCGATCGTGCAGGACTGATTTCAGGATGGTTTCGGGAGGAGCATTCGCCGGTGGAGCCGCTTCGTAAGGGTGAGGTCATTGAGGGGCATCGGATTCTCGACGAGCTCGGTCGTGGAGCCGCGTCGATTATCTATTTGGCTCAGGACGAGAAGTCCAAGCAGATCTACGCCCTGAAGCATGTGAAGCGTGAGACGACCAAGGACCAGCGATTCCTGGAGCAGGCCGAGTACGAGTACAAGGTCGCCAGCAAGCTGGACCACCCCAACATCCGCAAGATTCGTCGGATGATGAAGCGCAAGCACATCCTGAAGGTGAAGGACCTGTTCCTGGTGATGGAACTGGTGGACGGGGTGTCGATGGACCAGAACCCGCCCAAGACCTTCGATGACGCGCTTTCGGTGTTCCACCAGGTGGCGATGGCGCTCGGGCACATGCACGAGCGTGGGTTTGTCCACGCCGACATGAAGCCCAATAACGTGGTGGTGTCTCCCGACGGGCTGGTGAAGATCATCGACCTGGGCCAGTCGTGCGCGACGGGGACGGTCAAGCCCCGGATTCAGGGCACTCCCGATTTTATCGCTCCCGAGCAGGTCCACCGCCGGGCGATCACGCCCAAGACGGACATCTACAACCTTGGCGCGACGATGTACGCGATGCTCACCGGCAAGCGTGTGCCGACCGCGCTGGCCGACGATAACTCGCTGCTGGGCTCGCTGGACGACAGCATGATCGAGAAGCCCAGGCCGGCGATCGAGCTGAACGATCGCATCCATCCCAAGCTCAACGAGCTGATCATGCAGTGCGTGGAGATCGACGCGGCCAAGCGGCCCGATTCGATGGCGTATGTGGCCGACCGGCTCAACCTGGTGCAGGGCATCACGCGGGCCGAGGCCGAGCGGGCCACGCCGGTTCGCCCGTCGCCCACGACCTGAGGCGGCGACGCCCGCGCAAAGGACGGCCCGCCATGCAGGTACATGCCTTCGATGGGCTCGATCTGACCTCGGCGGACGAGGTGTGCCGGCTGTTCGAGGCGGCCGCGGAGGCGAGCTTTGACGCGGTGTGCCGGCGCGGGTCGATCGACTGGGTCGAGGCGCCCGGTCGGCTGGTGGCCACGGGCGATATCCACGACAATCCGCTGCATTTGTCGCGGGTGATCGAGGCGGCCGGGCTCAACGGCGACCCGAGCGAGACACCCGACTCGGAGCGCAGCCACCTGACGCTGCACGAGTTGATCCACGGCGAGCACCTGGTGGGTGGGGTCGACTTCAGCTATCGGGCGTTGGCTCGGGTGGCGGCGTTGAAAGCGGCCTTCCCAGAGCATGTCCATGTGCTGCTGGCCAACCACGAGCTGGCCCAGATCATCGGCTCGGGCATCGTCAAGGACGGCGTGCGGGTGGTGGAGGCGTTCAACGATGGGGTGGACCGGGTGTTTGGTGATGATTCCGAACGGGTACAGGCGGCGATCGGGTTGTTCGTGCGCGCGATGCCGTTGGCGTTGCGGTGTGATACTCCGCGCGGGGTGATCCAGTGCAGCCACAGCGTGCCGAGCCCGGCGATGATGGGGCGTTTTGACGTTGGCATCCTCGATCGTGACCTGACCGAGGAGGACTACAAGCCGCTGACCGGCTCGGCCCACATGATGGTTTGGGGTCGGCATTACGACGCCGAGAGCCTGGAAGACCTGGTGGAGCGGTGGGGCGTGACGATGTTCATCCTGGGGCACGAGAAGGTGCCCGAGGGGGCGCGGTTCGTGGAGCCTTGCGCGGTGGTGCTCAACAGCGACCACGGGAACGGGGTGTACCTGCCCATCGACCTGACCGAGCCGCCCGCGCCCGAGGCGGCTCCGCTGGAGGCGCGTCGGCTGGCCGAGCCCGTGCTGGAGTGATGGGGATCGGGTTGGCGGCAGTTCTTGCGCGTTGATTGAAGTTTTTTGCGTGAAGCGTCCGATGGCAAGCCCATGGGCGTGGAGTGCGCCCGGTCTGGAGGTCAGGATGACCCAAGGCAAGGCGTGCGGCCCGGATTCTGCCCGTGGCCTGCTGCGCGAGCGGGTGTTGCCGGCGTTGGAACGTCAGGCGGCCCTGTATGACCAACTGGCGGCCTTCGGGCCGCGACAGGACGAGCTGATCGCCAGCGGTGAGGGCGATCAGTTGTTACGTTTGATGGCCGATCGGCAGACGGTGGTTGATGAGTTGGTCGAGGTGCATCAGGGGCTCGAGGACGTGCGCGGCGACTGGCACGGCTTTGTCGGGGCGTTGCCGGCCGACGAGCGGGCGATGCTGGGCGAGCGTCTCGATGCGTTGAAGGTGCTGGCGGCGCGGGTACACGAGCAGGACTCGCGGACGAGGGAGCACCTGGACGGTGCGCGCGATCGCGTGCATGGCAGCATGGGCGAACTCGGGCGGGCCAAGGGCGCGATGCGGGCGTACGGCGGCGTGGCGACGCGATCGCCGATCCATCAGGATCGGGAGGCCTGAGCCATGGGCCGGGGTTCTGTTGATGGCGCCACGGCTGCCGTAACGCCTGAAGATCTGGCCGAGCTGATGCGGGCGTTCAACTCGGCGGCCGGCGAGCTTGGGCAGACGCACGAGGCGTTGCGTTCCGAGGTTTCGCGGCTGAAGGGCGAGTTGCACGAGGCGAACCAGAGGCTCGAACGGTCTCGGCGGTTGGCGGCGATGGGCGAGATGGCGGCGGGCATCGCCCACGAGGTGCGCAACCCGCTGGCGGCCATCGCGT
>CAYGTM010000171.1:0-5510 GCA_964352795.1 uncultured Phycisphaera sp. | reverse complement strand
GTTTCTGGCCAAGACGGTGGCCGAGGGCAAGGACGTGTGCTTCGTGGGCACCAAGCGTCAGGCCAAGGACATCCTCGAGGAGCGCGCCAAGGACGTGGGCATGCACTGCGTGACCGAGCGCTGGCTCGGCGGCATGTTGACGAACTTCCGCACCATCCGCACGCGGCTGAAGCGCCTCGAAGAGCTCGAGGCCATCGAGCAAGATGATAACTTCGCCAGCTACTCCAAGAAGATGGAGAGCCAACTCCGCCGCGAGATGACCAAGATCCGCCGAAACCTCGACGGCGTGCGCGCCATGGACAAGCTGCCCGGTGCCCTGATGATCATTGACGTGAAGCGCGAGATGACCGCCATCCGCGAGGCCCGCAAGCTTGGCATCCCCACGATCGCGCTCATCGATACCGACGGCGACCCCGACGTGATCGACATCCCCATCCCCGGCAACGACGACAGCATGCGCTCGATCGACGTGATCGTCCGCGAGCTGTGCAAGGCCATCGCCGAGGGCAAGCAGGGCCGCGGCGTGAGCGAAGCGGCCGGCGAAAAGGACCAGGCCGCCGGTGACCAGTCCCGCCGCCGGAGCCGCCGCTCGCAGTACTCGGCCGACGCGCCGGCCCCTGTTGCCGAAGGCAAGGCCGACCAGCCCGCCGCCGCCGCGTCCGAAAGCTAAGCATCCGTCCGTTTGCAAGCCACCCACACGATCCTTCCGGCTTCCTCCCCGAAGCCGGTCCACAGCCGGAGAAGATAGAGCATGGCACAAGTTGAAGTGAGCGCGAAGGACGTCATGAAGCTGCGTCAGCGGACGGGCCTCTCGATGATGGAGTGCAAGAAGGCCCTCACCGAGGCCGGCGGCGACCAGGAGGCCGCCGAGGAACTGCTGCGCAAGAAGCTCAAGGGCAAGATGGAGACGCGCACCGATCGTGCCGCGGGCGAGGGCCGCATCGGCGTGGCCATCGACGGCGACAAGGCCGCCATCGTCGAACTGCGGGCCGAGACCGACTTCACCGCCAAGAACGAGAAGTTCGTCCAGATCACCAGCGACATCGCCAAGGCCGTCAAGGACGGTGCCGCCGGCGACGCCAAACTGCCCGATTCGGTGAGCGGCGACCTCGACGAGATCCGCATCACCACGGGCGAGAACATCAGCTATGCCCGCGGCAAGGCGCTCAAGGGCGGCACCTTCGCCCACTACGTCCACCACGACGGCAAGACCGGCGTGCTGCTCCAGGCCGAGGGTGCCATCGACGCGATCGTCCTCAAGGACATCTGCATGCACATCGTCGCGGCCGTCCCGGTGCCCCAGGGCGTGAACGCCGAGGACGTGCCCCAAGACCTCGTCGAGAAGGAGCGTAAGTTCCGCCTCGAGCAGGCCATGGAGAGCGGCAAGAACCAGGAAATCGCCGAGAAAATGGTCGAGGGCGGCATGCGCAAGTTTTACGAGACCATCGCCCTGGTCGAGCAGCCCTTCGTCAAGGATCCCAACGTCAAGATCAAGGACTTGGTGGGCTCCAAGGGCAAACTCGTCCACTTCGAGCGATGGGTCGTGGGCGAGACCGCCGCAGGCTAGGGAACGGCCCTAATATCCCGGCCATATGGCCAGCCACCCAACCGAGCAGTACACCATCCGGGCCAAGGTCTTCGACCTTGTCCCGCAGTTTTTTATTACCGACCAGAATGGCGAGATGGTCGGATACTGCCGCCAGAAGCTCTTCAAGTTCAAGGAAGAGATCGTCCTCTACACCGATCGCACGAAGGAAAAGGAACTGCTGCGCATCAAGGCCCGGCAGATTATCGACTTCGGCGCGACCTATGACGTGAAGCTGCCCGATGGGCAGGCCATCGGCTCGCTCCGCCGCAAGGGCCTTAAGAGCACGTTTGTCCGCGACGAGTACCTGGTGTTCGATGAGAAGAACACCCAGATCGGCACGCTCCAGGAAGACTCGACCTTTCGCGCGCTGGTCCGCCGGTTCATCGAGTACGCCGCCCCCTTCATGCCCCAGAAGTTCCATCTGCGAGACACCGATGGTCGCGAGATCGCGGTCTTCCGCCAGCACTTCAACCCGCTCGTGTTCAAGATGAGCATCGCCGTCGTGGACGATCACGAGCAACTCGACGACCTCATGCTCATCGGCATCGGCGTGCTGGCGGCGGTGATCGAGGGCCGCCAGCGTTGAATCGCTTCAGCGTTGCCGCCCGACAAGCACGGCAAGCAAGGTCAAGTCCGCCGGCGTCACACCCTCGAGCCGCGACGCCTGCCCGAACGTCGCGGGTTTGAAGCGATCCAAGGCTTGCCTTGCCTCGGTGCGCAGGCTCGACATCGTGCGATAATCGAGGTGCGTGGGGATGCGCTTGCGTTCCATCTCGCGCTGCCGCTTCACCTCGCCCGCTTGCCTCAATATATACGGCTCATACCTGATCTCGGCGGAAACCATCCGGAGCACGCGCGGGTCGAACGTGCGACCGGCTTGCGCGCACACGTCACGCTCGAACCGAGCATCGTCATAGTGTGGCCAGCGAAGGGCATGGGCCATCGGGTGCCCATCAACCTTCGCCATCGAGACTGCCGCACGCAGGGCATCAGCCTCGCGGTGACGTATCTCGAATGCCATCGCTCGCTGCCGACCGATCTCGGTCGTCCCCAGCACGCCGAGCTCGATCGCCTTGAGCGTCAGGCGTTCCACCGCGTTATCGCTGCGCAGCAGCAGCCGATGCTCGGCCCGGCTGGTGAACATGCGGTAGGGCTCCACCGGCGTGCGCGTCACGAGATCATCCATCAACACGCCGATGTAGGCCTCGTCGCGCCCGAGCACGAAGCTCGGCTCGCGCCCCAACGCCAGCAGCGCCGCGTTTATGCCCGCCACCAATCCCTGGGCCGCGGCTTCCTCATACCCGCTGGTGCCGTTGATCTGCCCGGCCAGAAATAACCCCTCGTACCGCTTCGTGCGTCCCGTCGCCTCGATCTGGTGCGGTCGCACCATGTCGTATTCGACGGCGTAGCCCCAGCGATACACATGGGCGTTCGCACAGCCCGGCATCGTGCGCACCACGACTTCCTGCACGTCGGCGGGCAGGCTCGTGGCAATGCCGTTGCAATATACCCAGTCGCTCTCGAGGCTCTCGGGCTCGAGGAACACCGTGTGCGACGTGCGCTCGGCGAAGCGATGCACCTTGTCCTCGATGCTCGGGCAATACCTCGGGCCCGGCGCGAGATCACCCCGGAACATCGGCGCGCGGTGCAGGTTGGCTCGCACGAACTCGTGGGCCTCGGGCGCGGTGCTGGTCTTCTTGCAGGGCGTGGGCGTGAGCACGGGAAACCTTGATGCGCGCACGCCGCCGACCGACCAGCCCGGGCCGGTACTTTCGGGCAAGGGCGTGAGGGCGCTGAATGGTTCGGGAGTTTCGTCGGGCGGTTGATCTTCCAGGCGGTCCCACTCGATGGTCGATTTCTTCAGCCTCGGCGGCGTGCCCGTGCGTAAACGACCGAGCTCGAAGCCCAATCGCGTCAGTTCGGCAGAGATGCCCACCGACGGCCCTTCACCAAACCGTCCTCCAGAAGACTTCTCCTCGCCGGTGTGCATCAGCCCCCGCATGAACGTGCCGGTGGTCAGCACCACCGCATCGGCGCGCCACTCGGCAGGAAAGTCGTGCTGCTCTCCGGTGCCCGGCCCCAGTCGCACGCCGACAACCCGATCCTCATCGAACACGAACGACTCGACGGCCGCTTCGTGGATCACGATTTCCGGTCGCGCGTCGAGCATCGAGCGGATGGCACGGGGGTACGCCAGTTTGTCGCTCTGCGTGCGCGGGCCACGGACGGCCGGCCCGCGGCTGCGATTGAGCAACGCAAAGTTGATGCCCGTGGCGTCGGCGGCCAGCCCCATGAGCCCGCCCAGGGCGTCGATCTCGTTGACCAGTTGTCCCTTGGCCAGGCCACCGATTGCCGGGTTGCAACTCATCGCGCCGATGGTGTCGGCGCGCAATGTGACCAGCGCGACCGATCGCTCGCCACCGAGTAGGTTCGCGGCGGCCCACGCGGCCTCAACGCCCGCGTGCCCGCCGCCGATCACGATGACCCGGAATGTCGGACTCTCGCCCATGGCCGAAGTCTATTACGGCAACGGCTCAGATGGTGCTGGTGTCTTGTTCGGCGCAGTCGGTGGCCTCGGCCACGCCCACGGCGATGGCCATCTTGACCAGGCACGGCAGGGTCTTGGCCTTCATCTTGCTCATGACCCGCGAGCGGTGGACCTCGATGGTCTTCTCGCTGAGCCCCAGCTTGGCGGCCACCTGCTTATTGGCATACCCGGCCACGACCAGTTCCATCACCTCGCGCTCGCGCGGGGTCAGCTTCTCAAGCCGGACGCGGATGCCCGCGACGCTCTGGGACTTCTTGCGGCGCTCTTCGTCCACGTCGATGGCGCGGGCGATCTGCTCGAGCAGTTCCTGATCGCGGAAGGGCTTCTCGAGAAAGTCGATGGCCCCGCGCTTGAGCGCCTGGACGGCCATCGGCACGTCCCCATGCCCGCTGATCATGATGATGGGCAGTTCCACGCCCCGGCTCTTGAGCGTGTCGAGCAGCTCCATGCCGCTCGTGCCGGGCATGCGCACGTCGAGCACAAGGCAACCCGGGACATCGCCCGAGAACTGCTCGAGGAACGTGTCGGCGTTGGCGAACGGCTCGACCGTCAGCCCAACCGATTCGATCAGCCAGCGGAGCGAGTCGCGCATCGATGGGTCGTCATCAACGACGTAGACCGTCGCGGCTTTCGTGGCGGTGGGATTCTCGGTGTGGACCTGGCTCATGCGGCGCCTCCTTGGCGTATGGATGATGGGTGATGGGGAGCGATCGAATCGCTCCGGCACGCCGTGCAGTCGTGGCCCAGGCCGCCCGCCCGCTTGAGCGGCGGCAGCCTGAGCTCGAACACGGCCCCGCCGTCGGCTCCATTGCGGGCGATCAAACGCCCGCCATGCACCTCGGCGATGGTCTTGCTGATGGATAGGCCCAGGCCCATCCCCTTGTTCTTGGTCGAGAAAAATGGCTCGAACAGGCGCTCTTCCGCGCCGTCGGGCAGGCCCTGCCCGTTGTCGGCCACCGCCAGGCACACCATGCCGTCCCCATCGCGGTAGGTGCGGACATGGACGCGGGCGGGCGCGCACCCGCAGGCCAGCACCGAGTCCCCCGCGTTGCGCAGGAGGTTCAGGGCAACCTGCTGGATCTGCACGTCGTCGGCGCGCACCTCGGGCAAGCCCGAGGCCAGATCGACATGGACGCGTACCTTCGCACTCTCGGGGCTGGCCTTGAAGAACTGCATGGCTTTGGTCACCGCGTCATTGAGCGACATGGGCTCGTACTGACATGGCGTATGCGAGGCGAACCCACGCATCCGCTTGATGATGCCGCCGGCAAACTCGGCCAGCTCGGCGCACCCGCGAACGGTCTTGATGAGCTGGGCCCGGTCGATCGTGCCGGCCTCCAAGCGCCGCAGGCATCCGTTCATGTAGTTACTGAT
>CAYGTM010000170.1:0-5512 GCA_964352795.1 uncultured Phycisphaera sp. | reverse complement strand
CGCCCTCCGCGACCCGCACGCGCTCGTCGTGCGACCACGGCGTTCCCTCCGGATACGCGCCGTACACGCGCACGCCCGTGCCGCCGCGCAGGCTGACGCGCAACGGCGGCAGATTCTCGTGCCCGGAATCGGCGGCGTAAATATGCCAGCCTTCCTTGATGCGCACGACGAGTTGGACCTCGGCGGGCAGGTCGGGACCGAGCGTCACGCGATCGCCGCTGGCGTAGATTTCCACCGGCGTGAAGCTGTCATCGATCGGCTCGGGCAGCGATCGCACGCGTTCGAGTTCGGCGTCGATGACTTCCTCGGCCAGTTCCTGATCCTGACGCATGAAACGCAGCAGCGCCGCTGTCGAACCGGCGGTTCCTAATGGTGAGTCGGCGATGGCCGGCGAGAGTGCTTGGAGGACGGCTCGGATCGTTTCGATGATGCCCGGGTCGGGTGCCAGTTCGTGCAGCGTGGCCATCGCGTGGAGAAGCACGGAGGAGGCGCAAGGCGTCGCGCCGTCGTAGGTGCTCCGGCCGCGCACGAATAACTCGGCGCTGCGAGTGTCGTAGAGCACGCCGGGCTGATCGGCTTCGCCAAAAGTCCGAATCGTCGCGTCGAGCATTGTTCTTGCCGTTTCGAGGGCTTTCGTAGGATCGCCCGACTCGAGCACAATCCGCGCTCGGGCCAGTTCGGCCAACCCCCGGATGCACCAGGCCGCGTCTTCCAGAAAACCGGGAATGCTGGACTTGCCATCACGCCAGCTCCGCATGGGCAGGCCGTCGTCGGCGAGCATGTGCCCACGCAGGAACGTCGCGGTGCGTTCGGCCTTGGCGAGAAGGTCGGCATCTTCGAGATCGATCGCCGCCGCCGCGAGGGCGTGCATCATCATGGCGTTCCAAGCGGCCAGGCACTTGTCGTCGCGTAGTGGGGCCTTGCGTTGGTCGCGTACGCCGAGAAGTCTGCTGTTGATGCCGTCGAGCCGTTCGCGGAGCCGCGGGTCGTCGTGCTTTTCGAGCCGGTCATCGAGACGCAACACGTTCGATGGCGGTGTTTCGCGGTGGTGGGGATCCTGGAAGTTGGGCCCGCGATCGAGCCCGTGGATCGATATGGCGAGCTTCGCGTCGCCTTCGTCGAGCACCGCACGCACTTCGTCGGCGGTCCACAGGTAGTTCAACCCCTCGCGGCCATCCACTTCGGCGTCGAGCGCGCTGGCGTAGCCGCCGGTGGCGAGCAACATCTCACGTTCGGCCCACTCGACGATCCTTCGGGCCGTGTGCGCATAGGCCTTGTCGTCGTACACCCGAGCCGCCCTCGCGTAGGCCGCGAGCAGTTGGGCATTGTCGTACAGCATCTTCTCGAAGTGCGGCACGGTCCATGTCGCGTCGACGGCGTAGCGATGGAACCCACCGCCGACCTGATCGTGGATGCCCCCGACCATCATGCGGTCGAGCGCCTGTCGCAGCGCGACATCGGCGGCTTGTTTCGTGGCGTCATCCGCGGAGTCGCGTGCGGTCAGCAGCAGTTCGAGGTACACCGGCTGGGGAAACTTGGGCGCACCTCCGAAGCCGCCATTGGTGCGATCGACCATCGTCAACAGCGTGCGCACGGCCTGGGCGATGGCCTGCGGTCCCACGTCGATGCGCTCGCCAACATTGATGCCAAGCCCATCACCAACGGCCTGCGCCAAACGCGCGGCTTGTTCCATCACCTCGTGGCGCTGCTCGCGCCAGGCGTTCGAGACACCCTCGAGAATCTGCAAAAAACTCGGCCTGCCGTGCATCGGCTCGGGTGGGAAGTACGTCCCGGCCCAAAAGGGTTTGCCGTGCGCGGGTTCGAGGAACACGCTCATGGGCCAGCCGCCGCTGCCGGTCATGATCTGCGTGGCGGCCATGTACGCCTCGTCGATGTCGGGCCGCTCCTCGCGGTCGACCTTCACGCACACGAAGCGTTCGGCCATGGCCTTCGCAACGGCATGATCCTCGAAGCTCTCGCGCTCCATGACGTGGCACCAGTAGCATGTTGCGTAGCCGATGCTCAGGAAGATCGGCACGTCGCGGCGGCGGGCCTCGTCGAAGGCGGCCTGGCCCCAGGGCATCCACGGCACTGGATTGTGTGCGTGCTGCAAGAGGTAGGGGCTGCTCTCATGGAGGAGCGCGTTTGGGGTGTGTCCATCAGGCGGCGGCATCTTTGCTCATCACGCGGACGACCATCGACGACACGCTCGCGCTGGCGAGCTCGTCGGCGGGCGACAGCTCGTTGGGGGTGGTGGGTCGGGCAGCGCGCGTGCCGAGCTTTTGCGTGGCCATCGTGCTGGCGTGCAACACCACGTCCACCGGCAGCGTGCTCAGCGTCACGCTCACCAGCCCGCGCATGAGGGCCGGCGCGTCGTCGTCCTGGCACGCGGCGATCTCGGGAAGGTGCGCGTCGAAGGCATCGGTGTATCGGGCCGCCGCCTCGCGGGCCCGGCCGCACCATGCTTCGCGTTCGAGCCCGGGCCCGCTTGCCCGCACGGGCGCAAGGTTGAGCGCGTCCACGGCCGCGTCCATCGCCGATCGCAGGGCTTCGAGTTCGGGTTCGAGCAAATCCCGCGCGATCACGATGCTGTCGGCGTCGGCCTGCAACAACACCGGCACCACCAGCGCGAAGCGATCGCGACCGATGGCCAGCCGTTGCTCGGCGATCTGCACCACGCTGCTGGGCTCGGGCCGCACGACCGTCAGCGCGTGCCGCGCGGCATACCGATCGAGCCCCAGCATCACCGGCACCGACACGCCCGGATCAGGGCCGGCCCGCAGCACGTCCTGCGCGACCGCTTGCAGGTAATCGTCTTCGCTGCCGAAGAGGTCCAGACGCATCAACGGACCGAGCGCGGCGCACGCGGGGTCGGTGGTCAACCGCTTCCAGGCGCTGGCCATCTCGGTCGCGGGGTTGGTCAGGTTGTCGACCGAGGGCAGCACCACGCCGGCCTCCCACAGCGGCTGGCTCCAACGCCACGAGCGGATCATGTCGAGGTATTCCGGCACGCGGTCGGCCGCCGAACGGGCAGCGGTGGCGCCGACGCCTTGCGGCGAGGGCAACAGCGTGAATACACGATCGGCCAGCAGCACCGCGGCCATGACCGGCGCCTCGCGCGTCGTGAAGTGGTATGGGCTGACCAGGGCGTCCATAAGCGGCAATCGTAGGGGTGCTAGGGGCCCTCTTGCCCAGGTGGGAGGGACAGTTTGCCGCCGTCCACCCAGTCGTTGATCTGGCCGATCATCTCGTTGAGCGAGACGAACAGCATGACGTGGTTCGTCGGATAAGTGCGCCGCACGGGCGTCACGCCGCCGGCCTCGAACCGCTCGACCATAAGCGTGCTGCTGGCGAACGGCACGGCCTTGTCGAACGAGCCATCGATCACCAGCACGCGGGTGGTGTCGTCGAATCGGGCGGCGGCGTGGTAGGTATCCAGCGAGGCCTGACCGAGGTAGGCGCGCTCGAAGGCTTCACGGTCGGCGGCGGTGTCTTCGCCGGAAAACTCGAACGTGACCGAGCGGATGAACTGCTTCATGAAGGTGCTGTCGATGGAGATGCCCGCCGCGTTGGCCCCGCCCGCGACGACGGCGGCAGTACCATACTTCGATGGCTCGCGTGCGACGACCGCGGGCAGCAAGATGGCCCCGCCGCTGAAGCCCAGGATGGCGCGGGGCTTGCCATTCAGGCGTTCATCGAGGCCTTCCAGATACGCCGCGCCAGCCTGCACCGCATAGGCGCATTCGGCCGTTCGATCGTCGGCATGAGCGGCGAACCGTCCCGCCGCCTCGGCCGCTTTCCCGGGCGATATTTCCACTTTGACATGTTCGGTAAACCGCGACGGCTGGCTGAGCAAGCGCAGCACGGTCCAGCCCCGGCCGCGAAGGTCCAGCGACCACTTCTCGTACAACTCGGGCGGATAGCCGAACGTGCCGGGCACGATCACCGCGATGCCGCGCACGGCCTCGGTGGTCGCTTCTTCGGCGGCCATCCATGTTCGTTCGACACGATAGGGATCGGCCCGCAGCGACACGAACAGCAGCGTGCGCACGCCGTCGGGCGCGTGCTCGTTCATGGGTGAGGCATCGAAGACCAGCGCGTTGGAGCCCTCGGCCCGAACGCTCGCGGTGTCGACTTCCACGGCGCGCGGCCCGACTTTTTCGAGGAATCGCGTAACGACCGCCGACGCATCGGGAACTTCCCCGAACAGGCCCACTTGTGTCGAGCGGTACTGTGTCGGATCGCCGGGCAGTTCGAGCACCACGCCCTTGCCGCCAAGCTCGGCCTCGAACGCGCGTGCCGGCCAGACCGGTGCGAGCGCCTCGGGATCGCCCCGCGCCACGAACGCGCAGGCGAACACCGCCATGATGGCCAGCACACGGATCATGCCACTTGTCATGACTGATATCCTTCGGGATTCGCCTTCATCCATTTCCACGCCGACTCGATGATCGCGTCCAGCTCGGTGATCTTGGCGCTCCAACCGAGCTCGCTTCGCATCTTGCTCGGGTCGGCGAACAACGCGGGCGGGTCGCCCGGCCGGCGCGGGCCGGTGTCGGCCGGGATGGCGTGCCCGGTCACGCGACGGCAGCTCTCGATCACTTCCCGCACCGAATATCCGCGGCCGATGCCAAGGTTGTACACGCGCTTCTCACCGTCGGCCAGCGCCCCGAGCACGCGCAGATGCGCGTCCACAAGGTCCTCGACGTGGATGTAATCGCGCACGCAGGTGCCGTCGGGCGTTGGGTAATCGTCGCCGAAGATGGTCACGTTCTCCCGCTTGCCCAGCGCCACCTCCAGAACGATGGGAATCACGTGGCTGTGCGGCTCGTGGTCCTCCCCAAGCACGCCGGTGCGGTCGCAGCCGGCCACGTTGAAGTACCGCAAGGCCGCAAAAGCAAAGCTCGAACCCTCGCGCTTGCGGGCGCCCAGGAAGTCGTCGAGCACCTGCTCGCCGTGCAGCTTGCTCGTGCCATACGGGCTCAATGGCGCAAAGGGGGCGTCCTCGGTGACGGGCGTGTGCGGCGGCTGGCCGTACACCGCGCAGGTCGAGGAGAACACCAGCCGCTTCACGCGCGCGTCACGCATGGCCTCGAGCAGCGGCACCAGGCTGTTGTTGCGGTGATACTCCAACGGCCGGATCACGCTCTCGCCCACCAGGCTCAGGGCCGCGAAGTGCAGCACGGCGTCGACGTGGTGCTCCATCATCAGCCGCTCGAGGTGGCTGCGGTCGGTCGTGTCGGCGTGCTCGAAGGTGAACTTCTTGCCGCCCAGCCGTTCGAGCGCCGCCACGGCCCCGGCGTTGCCCCGGTCCATGTTGTCCAGCCCGACCACGGCGCGGCCATCGGCCAGCAGCCGTTGGACGGCGTGCGAGCCGATGTACCCCGCCGCCCCTGTCACCAATATCGCCATCGCGTCTCCTACCGTGGTCTTCGCCGTGGCCGCTGGGCCAAGGCCGATGGTAGAGCCCGGCCCGTCCGATCCCAAGCCATGACGCCCACACCCCCAACAA
>CAYGTM010000169.1:0-5515 GCA_964352795.1 uncultured Phycisphaera sp. | reverse complement strand
TCTCCTCGGGGTTGCGCTTCGAGGCCGGCAGCAGTTCGCGGATCATCTCCTCATTCGGATCGAACGGGTCGATCGACTGGATGATGATCTGCATCTCGCCTTGATAGGCCTGGGCGTCGCCTTCCACCCACACGAAGCCCTCGGCGGGCAGCCGGTTGTAGGCCGACTCGTCGATGGACCACATGCGGCCCGGGGCCGTGCCCGAGCGATCCGACAGCAGGCAGCGGAGATAGAGCTTGTCGGTGCGCGTCTTGCCGAGCTGGGCGTTGATGATCGCGTACGGGCCGCTGATGTGCTCGCCCTCGCCGACGTCGGACAGGAGGGTGCGGGTGGGTGTGACGGCCATGATTGGGCTCGCTTTCGGATGAAAAGTTCAGGAAACGTGCGGCGGAACGGGACCGTAGTCGGCCCGGATGACCGAACGGATGCCGCCGCGGCCACGCCAGTTGGTGGTCACCCGCAACCAGTTGGGTCGCATGAGGGCCGCCAGATCGTCGCGGATGCGATTGGTGACAGCCTCGTAAAAGATACCCTCGTTGCGGAACGATTGCAGGTAGAGCTTCAGGCTCTTGAGCTCGACGCACAGGCCGCCCGTGCCGCCAGCCGCGGGCTGGAAGGCCACGATGACCTCGCCGAAGTCCGGGTGCCCGGTCTTGGGGCACAGCGATGTGAACTCCTCGGCGACGTGTTCCACGACGAAGGGCGTGTCGACGGGCGTGGGAAGGGCTTCGAGCAGGCTCGGATCTGGCATCGCCTGTCATAGACCGCACGCGGGGTGCGATCAAGCCGATACAGCCCGCACAATCGACCTACGCCCACCCACTTGCCGCTCGTGGGGAGGCCCCGAATGCGATCTCGGCGTGGTTTTGTCGATCTCATGGGGTCATGCACGAGATCCTCCGAACCCACGCCCACTGGCTGAAGGAATCCGATCGCCGTGGTATTGGCCGGCTCGAAATCCGCCACTTGCGGACACGTTTGGGCCGGGTCATGGACATCAGCCCGGGCGGGATGAGGCTTCGTGGCAAGGTCTGGCCGCCCTTGGAAACCTATGGCCCCTTCGAGGTCGAGTTGCACGGCATGACCGAGGTGCTGCCGATGAAGGTGGTCGTGGCCTGGTCGACCCGCCCCACGATGCTGACGCGCGAGGTGGGGCTGGCCTTCGTGGAGTTGAACGACCATTGCCTCCACGCCCTGGGCGGCCTGTTCGCCGCGTGCGAGGACGTGGCACGATCCCGCGCGAGCTGACTCCGAGCCGAACCCCCTCTTATCCAAACCAGCGCTTCGCCCACAGCCCGGCGTTGAGCATGGGCCACGCGAGTTGCCAGTTGGCCCGCGGGTCATGGGCCACCATGTCCCACACTTCGCGATTGAACAACTCATCGATGATCGGCTGGCCGCGCAGACCGTCGAACAGCGGCGCACGCCAGCCCTGGCACGGCAGCCGGAAGCTGGCCTTGGGCCGGTTCAGGATATCGGCCGGCACGACATCGCGAAAGGCGCGACGCAGCGCGATCTTCGTGCCTTCGTGGGGCGGGAGCGAGGCGTCGAACTTCTGGGCCATCGGCAGACCGTCGGCGTAGGCCGCCACCACGCGATCGGCCAGCGGCGTGCGCCCCTCGACGCCCGATTGCGACAACGCGCTGTCCACACGCTGGAGCAGCCGTGAGAGGTTCATCCGCCGCATGAGCCGCACGCTCGCGCGCATGGCCTCGTCACGCGGCGGCAGGGATACGCCCTGCCGGCCCGCTTCGTGCTCGTAGGCGTCCCGGTAGGCTTCCACGAGCCATCCGCCAAACTCGGCGATGCGAGCCAGCTTCGGGCTGAGCACCCGGGGCAGCGCCTGGGGCGACACCCACGAACTGTTGACCAGGAAGGCCACCGCCGGGTCGTCGCCCCCGCCGTCGATGTAGTCGGCGGCTTGTTGCAGTGGCCCGTGATAGCCGCAGAACAGTTCATCGGCACCCTCGCCAGTGAGCGCGACCTTGCACCCGCGTGCGCGGATCGCGCAGCCAAGGGCGTGGATCGCCGTCTCGTTGGGCGTGCTGACCGGCTGGCCGGTCCGTTCGATCAGCGTGCGCAGGCCGGCGACAAAGCGGTCCTGGGTCATGCGGATGGCATGGTGGGGCATATCCCATTGCTCGGCGAGTCGCTTCGCGTGCGCGGCGTCGCCTTGTGGGTCGTCGCTGTCGTCGCCCGCGCCAAATGTGGGCAGGCGCAGCCGGTGCCGGCGCGTGGTGGCGGCGATGATCGTGCTGTCGAGCCCGCCGCTGAGCAGCACGCAAACCGGCACGTCCGATCGCAAATGCCGGGCGACCGATTCTTCGACGAGGGCTCGCAGGTCCACCTCTGCCTCGCCCTCAAGGGGCAGTTCCCATGCCTCGCTCGTGAACCGCTCCTCGCGCAGGTCGAGCTCTTCGACCTGTCCCGGTAAGAGCATCGAGACGCCGGCGAACAGGGTGCGCCCCTCGGTGCAGACATGCACGGTGCTCAAATACGCCGAGAAGCCCAAGGGATCGATAATGGGCGAGAGGTGGGGGTGCTCGAACAGGGCCGTCACTTCGCTGGCGGCGACCAACTCGGGCCCGTCACCGTCGGTGGGTTGGGCCAGGGTGTAATACAAGGGCTTGATGCCCAGAGGGTCTCGCGCCAGCACGAGGCGATTCTCAACGGTGTCGTACGCCACGAGCGCGAACATGCCCCGGCACTTGCGGAGCCCTTGCGGCCCCCACGCGCTGAGCACCTGGCACACCGTCGCGGTGTCGCTGGGCGAGTCGGGCTCTTGGCCCAGCGTGGCGAGTTCTTGACGCAGTTGCGGGTCGTTGTAGAGTTCGCCGTTGTAGACCAGCACCCATCGGCCATCGCGCGAGGCCATGGGCTGGCGGCCGGCCTCGCCCGGCGCGATGACTTCGAGCCGGCGTTGGCCCAAGAAGACCCCCGGCGCGCGCCACGCGCCGGCACCATCGGGCCCCCGGTGCGCGAGCGCGTCGCGCATACGGAGCGCTTGCCGTTCCGAGACGGACAACACCGCACCAGCGCCGCGGGCTATGGCCACGATACCACACACGCCGGGGATATCGGCGCTCGCGGGGGTTGCGGGTCAGTGAAGCGGGCTTACACCCAGATTTGCACGATGAGGTGACAGGCCTTGCCCAGCGTGTCGCTCCACTCGCCGGTCTGGGTGGTCACGAGTTTGACCTCGCAGTCTTCGTGGCTCTCGATCCAGGCGTTGATCTGCTGGTCGAGGTGGGCCAACGCATCGCCCTGGAGTTTGCAGTGGAAGCTCTTGACGTGCGTGGCCCCCTGGCCGGTGAGCTGCGCATGGCGGTTCCAACCCGAATCTTCTTCGGGAGAAACGCCAAGCTTGGCGAGCGTCCGAATCTTCGGCTTGTTCTCGGCTTGGAAGTCGCGGCCGGTCGTGTGATTCTGTTCGAGCATGGCGATGCCCCCTTTTTAGGGTTGCGCCCACTCAACGGCAACCCCAACCACCGGCCCGGCCACCCCACGCGGCCCGGCGGCGCGACGCCGACCATGGCGTCGCGTCAGCGGTATCCAAATACCTTACTCGAAGTTTGATCGATCTCGTCACCAAAATTACACGAAACCAAACAAAAATCTCCCGTTCTCCTGACGGATTCCACGCAGATTCCCATTCCGGGCACCGATTGCGACCCATAGATCAATCGCATGATCGGATTCCGTACGGATATCGCACCACCCCTGGGCAACCCGAGTGACCGATCCCCGATCGCCCGTGATCGGTCCCTCGTAGGCCAAATAGACCCGCCGATGATCGGTCAGCCGCTCGCCCTCGAAAGGCCGGTCGTCGAGGCTGATGTCGCATTCGAGACGAAATGTCAGCAGCGGCTGGGTGTCGTTGCGTGCCAGCAGCCAGTCGAAGTGCTGCGAGCCGTCGGGCAGGTCGTTGCGGAGCAGCACGGTGGGTTGGCGTTCGGGATGAGGCACGGCTGAAAGAATCGTTGGGCCTCCGGGGTAGCCGCGGGCCGTGTGGAGCGCCGATAATCCAGCCTATGCCCATCAAACCAATCCATACCGCTGCCGTCCTCATCGCCGCTGGAATCCTGCTGCTCGGCCTCACCGGGTGTGCCCAGGAGCGATCGGCCGGCGAGATTCGCGAATCGGCCAACAACGCCTACGCGGCCGGTGATTACGCCAAGGCCCTGGCCGAGTGGGAGGCGTACGCCCAGATTCACCCCGTGCCGCTGGCCTCCGACCTGGGACGTGGCAAAGCCCTGCTGGCGTTGGAGCGGCCCGGCGAGGCGATCATCCCCCTCGAGCGCGTCTATCGAGACGAGCCTCGGAACGAGGAAAAGTTGCAACTCCTGATCGAGGCGTTGTATGGTGCCGGCGAGCACGAGCGGCTCATCGCCCTGTTGCGCGATCGCACCCGCCAGCCCGGCACCGTCGAGGAATATCTCCGCCTCGGGCAGTACGCCCAGCAGATCGGAGACCCCGACGAAGCCGAGCGGGCCCTGCTGGCCGGTGCTCGGGTCGATCGCGGGCTGAGCATCGAGCCCCAGATGAAACTGGCCGAGTTCTACCACAGCATTGGGGATTCCCAGAAGGCTCTCGAGCGGTACGCGATGGCCCTGTGGTTCGATTACTCAGACCCCCAGATCGCCGAACGCATCCGGGCCTTGGGGGAGACGCCGGGCCGGACCTACGTCCGTGTGCCTTTCGAGGCGGTGGAAGAGGGCATTCTTGCCCCTGACGCGGCCCCGCCGGAGCCCAAGCCGCGCGGGTAGTTCCTTATTTTTCTGGCATTCGTTTGCCAGCGGCGGGATGCCTTCTACACTTCATCCGGATACACGGATGAAGACCGCCGACGCACTCAATGATATCGCCGCCGCACTCTCGGCCATCGCCGATGGGGTACGTCTGCGCGTGCTGCGGGTGCTCGAGGCCGAGGAACTGGCGGTCGGTGAGATCGCGCAGGTGGTGCAGTTGCCGCAATCGACGATCAGCCGCCGCCTGAAACTGCTGGCCGATCACGGGTGGGTGCAGCGGCGGGCGGCCGGTACGGCGACGCTGTATCGGTGTGTGAGCGACGATCTGCCGCCCGAACTTCGCGGCGTGTGGTTGCAGGTGCGCGAGGTTGCCGGTCGCGGAGAAGATTTCGATGCCGACATGCGCCGGCTGCGCTCGGTGATCGCCGATCGCCGGCCGGGGTCGGCGGCGTTCTTCGGTCGTCTTGGTGCCCAGTGGGACGACGTCAGCCGGGAACTCTTCGGCGAGCGGTACGCGGGCGAGGCGCTTGCGTCGCTGATGCCGCCGGGGCTGGTCGTCGCGGACGTCGGGTGTGGCACGGGCGTGTTTACTGGCATGGTTGCGCCGATGGCCGAGCGCGTCATCGGTATTGATCGCGAGCCGACGATGCTCGAGGCGGCGCGATCGCGATTGGGCGAGCCGGGGAATGTTGAGTTTCGTATGGGCGATGCGGAACGCCTGCCATTGGAAGACGGCAGTGTTGATCTCGTGGTGCTCGGGCTGGTGC
>CAYGTM010000168.1:0-5580 GCA_964352795.1 uncultured Phycisphaera sp. | reverse complement strand
CATATGCGCTATACCCCGCGTACGTACCCGGCCTGCGGGGCGTGAGCGTGTCGGAGGGAACCTCATGCCAGCCCTCGCCGGCGTACACGGAAGCCCGATTTCCACGGACAATAGTGGCTATCGGACCTTCAGCCGGGCCATGCCCGACACCTCGCTCTTGCGAAGCCTCGAACACACGAGTCATGCCGGATTCGCTGGGGATGCTCGTCAAGAGCGAAATGGTCCTCTAAGATTCACTTCCAAGCGATCGAAAACCTGCCGCCCGGCTTACCAGCGGCAAACCTTCACGCTAGGCAGGCCCGCATCGTGCGATCGGGCCTGACGAGTATCCAAACAACAGCCGAGTATAGGACGCGCCGATGGCCCCAGAAGCAAAGACCTCCAAGCGTCACGCCGCCAAGACCACCAAGAAGGCCCCCACGGTCAAGAAGACCAGGCCAAACGTCGGCGGCAGGCCACGAGACGCCAAGATGGTGTACTACTTCGGCAAAACCAAGGCCGAAGCCACCAGCGACATGAAGTTCTTGGTTGGCGGCAAGGGTGCCAACCTCTCGGAGATGACCTCCATCGGCCTGCCCGTGCCCCCGGGCTTCACGATCACTACCGAGACCTGCGCCAAATACTACGAGGGCGGCAAGCGATTGCCCCATGGCCTCATGAACGAGGTCCACCAGAACATGTCGCTGGTGGCCAAGGAAATGGGCCGCGAGTTCGGCAGCAAGGACAACCCGCTGCTGGTCTCCGTTCGCTCGGGCGCCGCCGTCTCCATGCCCGGCATGATGGACACCATCCTCAACCTGGGCCTCAACGACGAAGCCGTCGAGGGCCTGGCCAACACCACCGGCAACCGCCGCTTCGCCTACGACGCCTATCGCCGCCTCATCAACATGTTCGGCGACGTCGTCATGGGCGTCGGCCACGAGGTCTTCGAGAAGGCCTTCGACAAGATCAAGATCAAGTACCAGGCCAAGACCGACAACGACGTGCCCGAGCACGGCATCGTCGAGCTGGCCGAGGCGTACAAGGCCGTGTATCGCAAGTCGGTGGGCGACGAGTTCCCCCAGAACCCCAGCAAGCAGCTCGAGCTGGCCATCGAGGCCGTCTTCAAGAGTTGGAACGCCGACCGAGCCATCAGCTACCGCCGCCTCAGCGGCATCACGGGCCTCACCGGCACGGCCGTCAACATCCAGGCCATGGTCTACGGCAACATGGGCGATGATTCCGGCACGGGCGTGGCCTTCACCCGCAACCCCAGCACGGGCGAGAACAAGTTCTACGGCGAGTTCCTCATCAACGCCCAGGGCGAGGACGTGGTCGCGGGCATCCGCACGCCGCAGCCCGTCGATGAGATGCCCAAGTGGAACAACAAGGTCTACGACCAGCTCATCAAGATCAAGAACACGCTCGAAGAGCACTACAAGGACATGCAGGACATCGAGTTCACCATCGAGCGCAACAAGCTCTTCATGCTCCAGACGCGCACGGGCAAGCGCACCGGTGCCGCCGCCGTCCGCATCGCCTGCGACATGGTGCGTGAACGCCTCATCACCGAGGAGGAGGCCATCCTGCGCATCCCCGCGGCCGACCTCATCCAGCTCCTGCTGCCCAGCTTCGACGACGGCGCCAAGCCCAAGGGCTCGGTGCTGACGCGCGGCCTGCCCGCCTCGCCCGGCGCGGCGGTCGGCAAGCCCGCCTTCACCGCCGAGGAAGCCGTCGAACGCACCCACGCGGGCGAAGCGGTCATCCTCGTCCGCAAGGAAACCAGCCCCGAAGACGTCGACGGCATGCACTCGGCCGTGGGCATCCTCACCAGCACCGGCGGCATGACCAGCCACGCGGCCGTCGTGGCCCGCGGCTGGGGCAAGTGCTGCGTGGCCGGAGCGGGCGACGTCATGATCGACCCCAAGAAGGGAACCTTCACCATCGGTAGCCGCACCTTCAAGCGCACCGACACCATCTCCATCGACGGCGCCACCGGCGAGATCATGCACGGCGCCATTCCCACCGTCGAGCCCAAGCTGAGCGGCGACTTCGCCAAGGTCATGCGCTGGGCCGACAAGTACCGCACGCTCCAGGTGCGCACCAACGCCGACACGCCCGAAGACTCCCGCCGCGCGAGAGACTTCGGCGCGCAGGGCATCGGCCTGTGCCGCACCGAGCACATGTTCTTCGAGGGCGAGCGCATCATGGCCATGCGCGAGATGATCCTGGCCGACAACGAAGAAGCCCGCATCAAGGCCCTCGACAAGCTGCTGCCTTACCAGCGCGACGACTTCATCGGCATCTTCACCGCCATGAAGGGCCTGCCCGTCACCATCCGCCTGCTCGACCCGCCCTTGCACGAGTTCCTGCCGCACGAGCCCGAGACCATCAAGGATCTGGCCAAGACCCTGGGCGTGCCCGCCAAAAAGATCGAGCAGCGCGTCGCGCAACTGCACGAGAGCAACCCGATGCTGGGCCATCGCGGCTGCCGATTGGCGGTCACCTATCCCGAGATCCTCGTGATGCAGGTGCGCGCCATCGTCGAGGCGATGATCAACTGCCAGCACAACAAGATCAAGGCCATGCCCGAGATCATGATCCCCCTCGTGGGCGTCGCCAAGGAACTGGCCGTCCTGCGCAAGCTCGTCGAGCAGACCATCCACGACGTGAGGGCCGAGAACGACATCAAGAGCGCCCTCAATATCAAGATCGGCACGATGATCGAGGTGCCCCGCGCCGCCATCACCGCCGACAAGATCGCCCAGCACGCCGACTTCTTCTCCTTCGGCACCAACGACCTCACCCAGATGACCTTCGGCTATTCACGAGACGACTCATCCACCTTCCTGCCCGAATACGTCGGCCAGGAAATCCTGCCCGCCGATCCATTCCAGCAGCTCGACCACGACGGCGTGGGCGAACTGGTCAAGATGGCCATCAAGAAGGGACGCGAGGTGAACGATCAACTCAAGATCGGCGTCTGCGGCGAGCACGGTGGAGACCCCTCCAGCGTCCACTTCTGCCACGCCGCCGGCCTCGACTATGTGAGTTGCTCCCCCTTCCGCGTGCCCATCGCCCGCTTGGCCGCCGCCCAGGCCGCCCTGATGCACGACAAGAAAAAGTAAGCCCGGCCCCGACATTCAAGCACGAAACACGCCCGCGACCATGATGGTCGCGGGCGTGTGCCATTGAACATGCCCTGCCGCCTGGCGTGGGAATCTACACGCGGCGAAGGATCGCCGCGCCCTTCTCCGCCGAAAGCCAACGCACCTCGAATCCCGGCGTGCCGGCGGCCCATCGCTCCACGATCTCTCGCTCGCCGGAGCGGCCCGCATCATCCATGATGACCGCCGCGCCGGGCGCGAGCAAGTGGCCGAGCGCCGGCAGCGCCGGCTCACGAGCCATGCGATCATCTCGGGCCGGCGGACCGTCGACCACAAGAAGATCGATCCGGCGATCGCCCAACGCGGCTTCCAGTTCCGACGCGTCGTACCAGCGCCGAGGAGTCCCGGTGATATCCGTATGCACCAGGGGAGCGTCGAGGATCGTGGCCCATCGCTCAAGCCCGTGAGCCGCGAGGTTGCGTCTGGTAATGGATGCGTACAGGGGCTCGTGGTCTAGCGAGTAGATGTGCGCGCTCTCATCGCCGTTCACTTCCAGCGCGTACGCCGTCAGGAGTGTCGAGACACCGCTTCCGACCTCGACCACGGTCCGCGGGTGTGCGCCGAGCGTCATGGAGACAATCTCGCGGGCCAGATCGGGAGACATAACATGCTCACGCATCGGGGGCAGCGGAGCCCGGATAGGCAAGGCCGCATAGATGCCGGCGAGCGACTCGGCCTGCTTGTAGTGCGTCGATGCGCCATCTTGCAAGTGGCGCATAATGCGAAGCTGGATCCACACCACCACGCCCACCGCCCCGGCCAACATCACCGCCGTGGCATACTCGCCGGCACCAACGGCGACCAACAAGGTGACGATCAAAAGACCGCCTGCAAGCATGGCGGCCGCAAGTGCCGCTGTCCTCTTGCGATCGGAAGCAATCGTTGCACGTGGAGTCATGCGTGTCCTCAAAACGAAGGGCAAAGTGCCCGAGCCGACCGGAACCTCGTGTGACAAGTTGCTAGTTACCGCCCCCCTTGTTGCCACCGCCTTGGTTGCCGCCCTGATTGCCGCCGCCTTGGTTCCCACCAGGCTGGTTGCCACCGCCCTGATTCCCAGTCGTCTGGTTCTCGCCCTGATTCCCTTCCAGGGTCGTGGTGGTCGTCGCGCCGCTCTCGAAACCGCCGTCGAGCGCCTTCTGCACAGCCTCGGCGATGCCGTTCTTGAACGTGTCGGCGTTGTACTCGTTCACCGTGTACACCAGCTTGCCGTCCTTGGTCACGACGAACACCGTGGGCAGGCTGCTCACCGCGTAGTCGATCGCCACCGCGTCGGCGCCGGTCACCAGCGAGTACGTTCCGCCGCCCGCCTTCCACGCGTTGACGCTCAGCTCGGGCTTGTTTCGCTCGCGCCAGGTCATGCTGAGAACCTTCACGTCCTCATCCTTGAACTGCTCGGTGATCGCCTGGATGTCCCCGCGAGAGTCCTTCGACGTGCCCGACCAGCTCGCCCAGAAGTCCAGCACCACCACGTTCCCAGCCAGGCTTTCCAGGCTCACGCTCTCGCCCTTGCCCGGGCCCTCGGCGATGGTCACCTCGAAGGCCTTGGCCGACGGGTAAGTCACCTCTGACGGGTCGACGGGGCGGCGTTGGCGATCGCGCACCGTGCTGTTCAACGCGTAGCCCTCGGGCCGTTCGAGCTTGAAGATATCCTCGGGCAGATCCTTGTTCACCGCGATGTTGGTGATCGTGTATGTCTGCATGTTGTCGGCGCCAAGGCGCGTCTGCCTGCGGCGGGGCAGGTCGGTCTCCTGGCTGATCGACCAGCGGACCACCTGGCGCTGGTCGCCGAAAGACACCTGCACCACGTCGCACACGTCCTCGCCCACCGTATCGCCGCCGATCTCGAGGGAAATCTTCACCTCGGGCAGTGTCAACTCGCGCTCGAAGGGCGTGGGATCGGCGAGCTCGCCGATCCACCCCGTCTGCGCCACGGTAATGCTGCGATGCCGAGCGGCCCTATGGAACCGCTCGTACATCGTGCGCAGATCGTGCGCGATGTAGGTCATGTTCGGGCCGCTGCGCACCACGTCGAAGTCCACCGTCTCGGTCTCGCTCGTGGCCGGGTTGCGCACCACGGTCGTGCCCTGGCGGCGGTGGTTCCACTCTGAAGCCTCGCCCTCGCCCACGCGCTCCATCCACACCGTGCTGTCGAGCTTGGCGATCGTGCCGAACAGGGCACCCTCGCTGCT
The DNA here is from genome assembly GCA_964352795.1 of uncultured Phycisphaera sp. Lineage (GTDB taxonomy): Bacteria > Planctomycetota > Phycisphaerae > Phycisphaerales > UBA1924 > JAHCJI01. The sequence goes on along the minus strand of CAYGTM010000168.1, from coordinate 245 downwards.
CACGGTGCCCGTGTACTGAAGCGTCTTCAGGTTGCCGATGGCCGCCCGAGACTCTTCCAGCCGCTGCCGGGCAACGTCGCCCTCTTGCGCGTACGCGGGAGCCACCATGCACACCATCGCCGACACCACGCCGGCCGCACCCAACACCCAGCCGCCGGCCGGGACAACATGACCTCTTCGAGTGAGCATCCTCATGCCTCCTTCAAGTCTTTCCGTACCGGCACGCCCGGGCCCTCCCCTATTGG
>CAYGTM010000167.1:0-5580 GCA_964352795.1 uncultured Phycisphaera sp. | reverse complement strand
GCGGCCCGGCGTGGGGTGGCCGCGGGCTGCGGGGGCACGGTGTTCGGCAATCCCACGCAGTTCGACGAGGCGCACGACTTCGAGCGGTATCCCAGGGTGCTCGACGCCGACGCGGCGATGTGCGAGGCGGCGGGAGCGGCCCTGGTGATCGCCCCGACGGTGGAGATGGTGTACCCGGATGGGCTTGAGGCTCCCGGGCCGGCCGTTCCTGATGTGGCGATTGGCAAGGGGCTGGAGGATGCCTTCCGGCCCGGGCACTTCGTGGGCGTGGCCAAGGTGCTGGTGCGGTTGTTCGCGCTGGCCCGGCCGGCGGCGGCGGTGTTTGGGGAGAAGGACTGGCAGCAGTGCCAACTCGCGCGGGTACTGGTGGAGCAGGAAGGGCTGGGCATCGATATTTTGCCCGGGCCCACGGTGCGCGATGCCGACGGACTGGCGCTGAGCAGCCGCAATCGGTTCCTGAGCCCCGAGCAGCGGGCGGCGGCGGCGGCGATCCCGCAGGCCCTGCGCGTGGCTTCTGATGTGGGCACGGCGGGCGAGGCCGAGGCGGCCATGCGCGAGGTGCTCTCTCGGTTGGAAATCGAGTATGCCACGGTGAGGCGGGCCGAGACGCTTGAAACGGTCGATCCTGGGTCGCGGGCCGGGACGGAGCCGTTCCGGGCCTTGATCGCTTGCCGGTTGGGGCGGACTCGGCTGCTGGACAACGCGGCGTGGCCGTTGGCGGGTGATTCCCCGCTGCGAGGGCTGTAGGTGAGCGATCTGGTCGCTATCCTTGCGGTTTGGTGCCCGAGTCGGGCCCGTTGTGTGTTTCCCATCCCCATCGGAGGCCGGCCTTGCTCAAGACCCCGCTCAACAAGCTCCACCACGACCACGGCGGGAAGATGGTCGAATACGCCGGTTGGGAGATGCCCATCGCGTATGGGTCGATCCAGGACGAGCACACGCAGGTGCGCACGAGCGGCGGGCTGTTCGACGTGTCGCACATGGGGCGGCTGAAGGTGAGCGGGCGCCACGCGCGGCGGCTGCTGGGGCGGGTGTGCTCGCGCCGCATCAGCGACATGCAGGCGGGCCAGTGCCGGTACGGGCTGGTGTGCAACGAGCTGGGCGGGGTGAAGGACGACGTACTGGTGTATCGCATGGACGACACCGAGTTCCTGGTGGTCGTCAACGCGAGCAACCGCGAGAAGATCGTCGAGCACCTCCAAAGCGTGATCGCCGCCGAGGAGATGGTGGTCAAGCTCGACGACCAGACCCTGAAGACCGCGATGGTGGCCATCCAGGGGCCCAACGTGATGGACCTGGTAGGCCGGGTGAGCAGCGAGGTGCCCACGCTCAAGCGGTACCGCTTCACGGTGAAGAATCTGCTGATCGCCAAACTGCTGGTGTCGCGCACGGGCTACACGGGCGAGGATGGCGTGGAGGTCATCCTGCCCGCGAGCATCGTGGACATGGCGCTCAAGCTGCTGCTCAAGGACGTGGACCTTGCCGCCCAGCAGAGCGACATGAAGCTGGTCGGCCTGGGCGCGCGCGACACGCTGCGGCTCGAAGCGGGCATGCCGCTGTACGGGCACGAACTGGGCGAAGAGATCAACGCGCTGTCCTGCGGCGTGGACTTTGCCATCGCGATGGACAAGGACCAGGGCGACATGCCCGAGCCGTTCATCGGGCAGGAAGCGCTCAAACGCACGCAGGCCGAGGGCGGGCCGGCGCGCACGCTGGCGGCGTTCGTGGTCGACGGCAAGCGCACGCCGAGGCAGGGGATGGCGGTGAAGGTGGACGGCAAGGAGGTCGGCATCGTGACCAGCGGGTGCATGAGCCCGACGCTGGGCGTGCCGATTGCGATGGGCATCATCGACAGGGGCGTGAACGCACCCGGCACGAAGGTGTCCATAGACACGGGCAAGGTCGAACTCGAGGCCGAGGTCCGGGCGAACCCGTTGTACAAGAAGCCCAAGGCCTAAACACAGTATCTGACGAAACCCTGCTCATGCGGGGCTTGCCAAAACTCGAGGCTCAGCCGAACGCCTTCTTGTAATCCGCCAGGAACCGCTCGAGCCCAGAGTCGGTCAGCGGGTGGTTCATGATCTTGGCGATCACGTCGAAGGGCACGGTGGCCACGTCGGCACCTACCAGCGCGCACTGGAGCAGGTGGTTGGGGTGGCGGATCGACGCGGCCAGAATCTTGGTCGCCAGCCCGTAGTTGTCGTAGATCTGGCGGATCTTCACGATCAACTCCATGCCGTCCTCGCCGATGTCGTCGATGCGACCGATGAACGGGCTCACCAGATACGCCCCGGCCTTGGCGACCATGAGCGCCTGGAGCGACTGGAAGCACAGGGTCATGTTCGTGCGGATGCCCTCGTCGCTGAGCGATTTGCAAGCCCGCAGGCCGTCGATCGTGCTGGGCAGCTTGACCACGATGTTGTCGGCGATGGTCGCCCGGTCCTTGCCCTCGGCCAGCATCTCCTTGAAGGTCGTGGCGATGACCTCGGCCGACACCGGGCCCTCGACGATCTCGCAGATTTCCGCCAGTCGCTTGCCGTAGTCGATGCCCTCCTTGGCGATGAGGGTGGGGTTGGTGGTCACGCCGTCGAGCACGCCCAACTCGTGGGCCTGGCGGATCTGGTCGAGGTTGGCCGTGTCGATGTAGAGTTCCACGCGCGGGATTCCTTCATATGCGGGATTGACCGAAAAAACGAGCCCCGGGCGCGAGCCCGGGGTCACTGCCGATTCAGGCCGACACGGTAGCCTCGGCCTCTCGCTCCAGCAACGCCTTGAGCTCGCGCCGCATGATCTTGCCGGTCGGGTTCCGCGGCAACGCCTCGATGACCCGGACCTCGCGCGGCACCTTGTACCCAGCCAGTCTGTCCTTGCACCAGGTCTTCAGGGCTTGCGGGTCGGGCGTCGCGCCCTCCTCGGGCTCGACGAAGGCCACGATCTCCTCGCCACGCATCGGGTCTGCCCGGCTGGTGACGCCCGAGGCGAGCACGTCGGGGTGGAAGTTGAGCACCTCCTCGATCTCGCGCGGGAACACGTTCTCGCCGCCAACAATCATCATCTCCTTCAGCCGCCCGGTGATGAGCAGCCGCCCCACCTCGTCGATGTGCCCGATGTCGCCCGTGCGGAAGAACCCCTCGGCGTCGAACACGCGGGCCGTCTCCTGCTCCTGTTTGAAGTAGCCCTTCATGACGTTGGGCCCGCGTACGCGGATCTCGCCGTCGTGGCCGTCTGGCAGCTCGTGCCCATCGTCCGTGCTGGTAATGCGTTGCTCGACCCCCGGCAACGGCAGACCCACACAATGAGGCCGGAACTCCGTCGGCCGGCACCAGTGCGTCACGGGGCTGGTCTCGGTGAGCCCGTACCCCTCGTGGATCGCCACGCCGAAGCGTTCCTGGAATCGGCGGAAGATGTCCTGTGGCAACGGCTCGCCACCCGAGACGGCGTAGCGGATCTTGGCGAAGTCTTCGGCCTTGGCCGACTTCACCGACAGCAGCGCCCCGTACATCGAAGGGATGGCAATGAACACCGTGGGCTCGTGCTGGCGAAACAGCCTGATGACCTGCTGGGGCACGAATCGCGCGGTATACACCACGCGCGCGCCCAGCAGCAGCGGCAGCAGCGTCATGGCCGTCAGCCCGAAGCTATGGAACTGCGGCAGCACGCTCAGGAACGTGTGGTTCGCCCGCGTGAACTGAACAAACTTGTCGATCTGCGACACGTTACTCAGTAGGTTATGGTGCGTCAGCATCACGCCCTTGGGCCGCCCGCTGGTGCCCGAGGTATAGAGCAGCACGGCCAGATCTTCCGGCACCGACCTCGCGGGCCATCGCAGTTCGGGCACGCCCTTGAAGTTCACCTCTTCGAGCTTGATGAGGTGCTTGCATCGGGGCTCGCAGCCCAGATGTTCGAGCAACGCGCCGGCCGTCACGATGGTGTCGCAACCGCAATGGTCGATGACGTACTGGAGCTCCTCGGGCTTGAGCAGGTAGTTGAGCGGCACCACGGTCTTGCCCAGCATCCACCCCGCCAGGGCGGCGATGGGAAAGCCCCCGCTGGTGGGCAACAGCACGCCCACGGTGTCGGTGGTGCAGCGGCGTTCGATCTCGGAAGCCACGAAGAAGCTGGCGCACAGGAGCTTGAGCCCCGTGTAACTCGTGCGATCGTCCACCACCAGCGTCTTGCGCCCATGGCGAACCAGACTCCGCAGCAACGCCCATTGGATGCTCAAGACCATGCCCTCCGTGCATCCCATTGTCGCCGACGATGCTTCGGCGGCGTTGGGTGTCTAAGGATCAGGGGATGGTAGACCAAACACGAATCGGGGCCCGACCCACTCGCACCGCCCGATGGGCCGTCGTTGGCGTGCTATTTGCCTTGACAGCGGGCCTCACTGCGTGCGCCGCGGGTGCCGGCTCGGGCCAGGCCGGCTACCGCCAGCACTACGAGGCCGGCCGCTACCAACTGGCCCTGGCCGGCGCGCAGGCGACCGCCGGCCGTCCCGGGGGCTCGAGCGACGCCGCCCTGGTCGCCGGGCTGTCGGCCGAGGCCATGCGCAACGACGTGACGGCCCGCCAGTGGCTCGAGCCGATCTCCCGCGGCTCGGGAGACACCGCCGCCCGGGCTCGCGCGGGCCTGGCGCTCATCGAGCTGCGTAACGGAGACCCGCTCCGTGCCGCGCGTGAGCTCGAGGCCGCCAGCACCCAACTCACCGGGACGGACAGCCGCGAGGCCGCGCGCGTTGCCGCCGACGCCTACCAGCGCGCGGGCCGCCCCGCCGATGCCGAACGCCTGCGCCGCCGGGCGGTGGGTATGTACGAACCCGCGGGCCCGGGCGAACCGGCCCCAATCGCCGGCGGCTACACGCTCCAGATCGGCGCGTACAGCACGCGCAGCCGCGCGACCCAGCGCGTGGCCGAGGTCAGCACCGCCACCCGTAGCGCGGGCCTTGGTGAGCCCCGCGTCGAACTGGCCACCCGCGACGGCCGCGTGCTCTACCTCGTCCACGTCGGCCGCTTCCGCACGCACGACGACGCGAACCGCGCGCTACGCACGTTCGGAGTGTCTTCCATCGTGGCACCGGCCATATAGAAACGGGGCCCGCGTTCGCCGCGAGCCCCGCAAGAACATGTCTCCATCGCCGTGATTACGGGCAACTGACCGTGAAGATCTGGAACGCGTCCAAACCCGCCTCGGTCACCGAATCGTTGGGGTTGTCGGTGGCCAGGAAGCGGAACCGCATCTGGCTGGTCAGCGGTACGAAGTCCTCGATGTTCCACGTCATCTTGACCCAGCCGGCTGCGTCGCCGGTGCTCTCGATCTGGGTCCAGCTCACGCCGCCGTTGTTGGAGACCTCCACGTCCATGGTGTCAATGTCGAGGTCGTCGTTGGTGAACCACCGGGCGTAGCTCAGTTGCGCGCCGGACGCGCCGCTCAGGTCGTACACCGGCGAGATGAGGATGGTCGGCCCGCCGTCCACGTCGCTGTTGCCGGCGACGTTATCGGTCAGGAAGCCCTGGCCCGAACCCTCGAAGTCGGCAAACGGATCACCCCGCCCACCCGCCGCAGGCCCGCCCCGCTCCCACG
>CAYGTM010000166.1:0-5632 GCA_964352795.1 uncultured Phycisphaera sp. | reverse complement strand
GCGTCTGATCGATCGCCTGCAAAGCCTGGGGCGTAGCACGGAGGCCGCCACGCGGTTGCGGCAGTTCGTGGAGTTCGGCGGGGTTCCGACGGAATCTCGCGCGATGCGCGTGCAACTGTTGTTGCGACAGGGCATGCAGGATCTGGCCACCCAAGACATCGCCGCCCTGGCCGCCGAGGGCTACCCGCAGTACATCCTGTGGGCCGGGGTGCTGGCCCGGCCTCGCGGTACGAGCGTGCCGCTGACCGAGGCCGAACGCCTTGCGCTTGCTGCCGACCTCGCGCCCCAGGGGCGGGTGTACGCTGCCCAGTTGCTCGCCCGCGTCGGCCGCTTCGACGAGGGGCTGGCCCGGCTCGAATCGCTGCCGACCAGTTCGGATGCGGGCGCGCGTGCGATCGTCATCGCGCGGTACATGAACGACGAGGGCCGGCCCGACGAGGCGTTGGCCTTTCTGACCGAACACGCCGAAAACGCGAACGACGCCGACGCGTGGATGGAAGCCGCGAGGTTGCTGGTAGGCCAGAATCGCGTCGACGAGGCCGCCGCGCTGCTCGAACGGGCGTCGGCGTCCGTCCCGGGCAACGCGGCCATCGCCTCATTCCGCGCCTCCATCGCGATGGACGGAGAAGCGTCATCGTTCGATCGCATGGTGCGCTTCGCCGCATCGTCGGCCGACCGCGAGGATGCCACCGAGAGCATGCAAGAACTCGGCGCGATCGCCAAGCGGTATGTGGGCGGGCAGATCGACGTTGCCCAGGTCGCCACGCAACTCGACGTGCTGTCCAAACAGCGGGCGACCTTCTATCCGTTGTGGCCCATCCTTGTGGCCGCCTACGAAGACCTTGGACAACCCAATGAAGCCGCACGACGCGCGCGCGACGCCGTGACCGCCATGCCGGCCGACGCTCGCCCGGCCCGCGACGCGACGCTCCTGTTCCTCAAGCTCGAACGGTACGAAGAGGCGCTGGGCATGGCCGGGCAGTGGCGTTCGCTCGCCACCGACGATGAGAACCGCGCCGAGGCCGACCTCGCGCTGGGCCTGGCCGAGTATCGACGGGGAAATACCGACCGCGCCATCGGCCTGCTCCAGCCTCGCCTGGCCCGCATGATGGCCCACCCTGACAGCCACCGCGAGCCGCTTCGCACGCTCGCCGAGGCGTTGTCCGTCGCGGATCGGATGCAGGAAGCCGAAGACCTCATGCTGCCGCTCGCACGGAACGACGACGACTGGGCGGCGTTCATGGCCTCGATGGCGTCGGTGGCCCCCGGCACCCCAGCCAACACCGAACGTGCCGTGCGTTGGCTCGAAACGGTAACTCCCTGGCTGACCGATGATTCGCGCGGCACCTCATTCGTGGCATCGTCCTGGATGACCTTGTATGGCCGCACCCAAGACCAAGCCTTTGCGGACAAGGTCATCAAGTTGGCCCAAGCTGCTGAACGCGAAGGCGCGGATTCGTGGCCACTCCAAGCCACGCTGGCGACGGCGCTGGAAGCCTTGGACGAGTTTTCACCGGCGGTGGCGGCCTACGAGCGTTCGTTGTTGATGGCCGGTACCAAGGTGCCCGCGTTGCTCAACAACGCCGCCTGGGTGCTCACCACTGAACTTGGCGAGCACCAGCGGGCGGTGGCGATGGCTCGCGACGCCGTGGCATTGTCCAACACTCCTGAGTACCGCCGGGCGGATCGGGCGGTGTTCCATCACACCCTCGGGGTCGCCCTTCTGGCCTCGGGAGATGCTGCGGCCGCCTTGCGCGTGTTCGACGAGGGGCTCCAACTGGCCGACACGACCTCACTACGACTGGGCCGCGTCGAGGCCCTTTTAGGTGCCGATCGCCGAACGGAAGCCGTTCAGGCGTTCGGTCGGCTGAGTCCTGACGATGGCTGGACTGCGGCGAACCGGTCTCGTCACGAGGCCCTTGGAAAGATTCTCGGATCGGGATAACCGATCATTTTCCAAACAAGTCGCGAGCACATATTTTAATTACCTGTAAGCGTGACGAAATACACGCACTTGCGCTTGCTATTGAGTCAAAACCTGTGGTATGATCTGGGTGTTCGGCTGCGTTCAACTACCGAATACGAAAGAGAGTTATCGGATATCCGTCCGGAGGGAGTTCCAAAATGAAGACAACGATTCTTGGCGGCCTATTGGTCGCCCTGGCCACGACGGCGGCCAGCGCGAGTACCGTCACGCTAGCGTTTGGTGCGGGCAGCACGCATGTTCCGTTTGCCGGGGTGGATGCGAACCGCGGCGGCGAGTTCCTGATGACTGGTGATCTCGGCAGCTTCAGCACGTTCTGCTTGGAGTACAACGAGGCCATCGCGCAAGGCTCGTACGACTACTCGATCGACATGGGCGCGATCGCCGGCGGTTTGGGTGGTGCCACTGGTGGGTCTGACCCCATCGGGGCCGAGACCGCCGAGCTCTACCGCCAGTTCTCGGGTGGAACAACGTTCGGTCCTGGCAGCACTGGCATTGGCAATGCCCTGTCGGCCACCGACTTCAACAACGCCCTCCAGGACGCGTTCTGGTATCTCGAGGAAGAACTGGGCACGGTCGATTTCACCGCCGCCACGGCCGCCCTCTCGAGCGCGAACTTCGCCCTGCTCAACGCAACCGCTCAGGACCTGATCGATTCCGTGTGGGGCACCACCGCCTCGGTCGGTCGCGTTCGCGCCCTGAACCTCTACGACATCGCCAGCGGCAGGAATCGCCAGAGCGTCCTGTACATCGTGGCCGTCCCGCTGCCCAGCGCGGGTGCCTTGGCCCTGGCCGGCCTGTTCGGCGTTGCCGCCGTTCGTCGCCGCCGCGTGCTCTGACCCACTCCTCCCAGGGCGGAGCCTTTGCATTTCGTGATTCTCGCGTGCCGGCTTCCCGCCGGCACGCTTTTTTTTGCGCCACGCCCGTCCATTGCTCGCTAACCTCGACGGCCATGACCGATTCGATCCAACCTCACCAACGTCCACTCTCGGCCCTCTTATCCATCGGCGATGAGCTGGTGCTGGGCGAGAAGCTCGACACCAACTCCATGTGGCTGGCCGACCAACTCGGCATCGCCGGCCTGCTCGTGGCCGAGCATCGCACCGTGCCCGACACACTCGAAGCCATCGCCTCGGCCATCGTGCATCTGGTGGGCGGCAACGACGTGACCATCGTCGGCGGCGGTCTGGGCCCTACCGCCGACGATCTGACGCGCCAGGCCTTGGCACGGGCTTTGGAAATCCTGACCGGGCAGCCGCAACCGTTGGTCGAGGACGCCCACGCCGTCGGCGCCATCCGTGCCTATTTCGACAAGACCGGCCGCGATATGCCCGTGGCCAATCGCGTGCAGGCGTTACGGCCCTCGGGCGCTACAGGGGTGCCCAACGCGCACGGTACCGCGCCGGGCATGATCGCCCGCGTGAGCCTGATCGGGCGCCCCCGCCTGATCGCCTGCCTGCCGGGCCCGCCGCGTGAGATGCGGCCCATGTTCGAGCAGGCCGTCGCGCCCATACTCCGTGCCTGGCCTGGCGTGGCCCGTGCCGAGTTGCGTGTTTCCCAAGTCTTCGGGCTAGGCGAGAGCGAACTGGCCGGCCGCATCGCCGACCTCATGCACCGCGACAACAACCCCACGGTTGGCACGACCGCGTCGTCGGGCATGGTCACCTGCCGGGTGCGTGTCGAGCCGTCCCGCCCGGTGGAAGGGCCCTACGCCGCCACGGAACCGATGCGAGCCGTCGAGGAGGCCCTGGCGGTCATCGACCGCGTGGCCGAGGGATATGTGGTCAGCCGCAAGAACCAGACCCTTGCCGGCACGCTCCTGGAGGAGGCGGCGGCCAAGAGCCTGACCATCACCACGGCCGAGTCTTGTACCGGCGGGTTGGTCGGCCAGTTGTTGACCGCCGAGGCGGGTAGTTCTCGGGCCTATGTGGGCGGCTGGGTCACCTACAGCAACGCCATGAAGGTGGGCCAGTTGGGCGTGCGCCAGAGCGATCTGGATACGCACGGGGCCGTGAGCGAGGTGATTGCCCGGGCAATGGCCCACGGTGCGGCCGGGCGGGCTGGGGCCGACCTGGCGCTCTCGATCACCGGCATCGCTGGGCCGGATGGCGGAACGTCCGAGAAGCCCGTTGGAACGGTCTGGATCGGCTGCGCGTGCAAGGGTGTGCCGACCCTGACAAAATGCTTTCGATTTTCGGGCGATCGGGAGTCGATCCGGCGTTGGGCGGCGGGGACGGCACTGTTTCTCGGGCTCTTGGCCATCCGTGGCCAAGGCGAGCGCCGATTGCTGCGCGAGGTGCTTTGACGCCGAAGCGTCAGAACTGTCCGTATTGCGACATGGCCCCTCGATTCGGGCCCGAAATCCGCCGATGACCTGAAGTGAGGTCGACCAGGAGGCGGAGAGATGCCAGGACCGAATCCTGAACCGCTGGTGAGCGTGTTCGAGCACGATCCCGAGATGGGGGAGATCGTCGCGTTGTTCGTGGCCGAGATGCCCGAACGGCGTGAAGAACTCCGCCGGGCGGTCGACACGGGCGATCTGAACCTGGCCATTCGGTTGGCCCACCAGCTCAAAGGGGCCGCGGGCGGGTACGGGTTCGAGGCTCTTGGGGATGCCGCCGCCGGCTCGGAACGGTTGCTGCTTGTCCTTCGTGAGGCCTCGACCACATCGCCCGATTCCCTGCTTGTCGCCGCCACGCCGTTGCTCGAGGCGTGCGGGCGCGTTCGCCTCTCGACCACCTGGGCTGCCGCTTGAGATCGTTTTTGCACGTTGCCAGGAGCCTCCTTTGAGCGAGACCACCGACCAACAGCCCACCCAAGCCGCGCGGCCCATCGTGCTTGTGGTCGACGATTCGCCGTTGGTGCATCGTCTGCTCAAAGCCCGGCTGCGCGACGAGGCCATCGACATGCACCACGCCCACTCCGGGCATGAGGCGTTGGAGTTCATCTGCGCGCACGACGTGGCCACGGTGCTGCTGGACCTGAGCATGCCCGACATGGACGGGTTCGAGGTGCTGCGGGCCCTGGGCTCGAAGGAAGACGCCACGCACGTGCCGGTGATCGTGCTCTCGGGCCAGCAGGACTCGCAGGACAAGGTCATGGCCTTCGCGCTGGGCGCGATGGACTACATCACCAAGCCGTTCGACCTGGCCGAGTTGCGGGCCCGGATGCGGTCGTCGTTGCGGATGCATCGGCTGGTGCGCATGCTCAGCGAGCGGGCCCAACTCGACGGGCTGACCGGGCTGTGGAACCGCAGCCACCTGGATGAGCGCCTGGCCCAACTGGTGACCACCGCCGAGCGCAGCAATCGCCCCATGTCGCTGGCATTGCTCGACCTGGACCACTTCAAGAGCATCAACGACAACTACGGGCACCCCGCCGGCGACGCGGCGCTGCAAGGGGCCGCGGACATCATCATGGCCAGCGCCCGCGGGTCGGACATCGCGTGCCGGTATGGCGGCGAGGAGTTCGCCATCATCATGCCCGAGACCACGCCCGAGCAGTCGCGCACGCTGGCCGAACGCATCCGCGAGGCCATTTCGGCGCGAGACTGGCCGGCCCACCCGGATCGCAAGATCACCATCTCCATCGGCGTGGCGGGCTCGGAGGGCTCGACGGGGCTGGGCCCCGACCAATGGTTGGCGCACG
>CAYGTM010000165.1:0-5661 GCA_964352795.1 uncultured Phycisphaera sp. | reverse complement strand
GGCTATGGGCATGTACGGACGCCCGCCCACTTGGATCGACCGGGCGGGGGGTTTCCGTCCAGCGGAACCGGGCTCGTGACAGTTGCGTGACACGCCCGTGCCCGAGCAGCCGAACCCATACCCTGTACGGATGCCCTCCATCAGCCTGCCCCAACTTTCTCGCGCCAACGGCGCTCTGCCGGCGAACACCCTGGATGCTCTGGCCGGCGTGATCGAGGGCGAGGTCCGCGGCGGGTACCACGATCGGATGCTGTACGCCACGGATGCGTCGAGCTACCAGGTCGAGCCGTTGGGCGTGGTGATTCCCAGGAACGCGGGCGATGTGGTGCGCACTGCCCGACTGGCGAGCGACCACGGCCTGTCGATCCTGCCTCGTGGTGGCGGCACGAGCCTGGCGGGGCAGTGCGTGAACCGCGCGCTGGTGATCGACACGAGCGCGCACATGGCGGCGATTCGGTCGATCGATGCCCAGGCGAGGCGATGCACGGTCGAGCCGGGCATCACGATCGATGATCTGAACGCTGCCATCGTGGACACCGGCTTGTTCTTCGCGCCCGATCCTTCGACTTCGCGACAGGCCAACATCGGCGGCAGCATCGGCAACAACGCGGCGGGGGCGAGGTCGGTGCTGTATGGGCGGATGGTGGAGAACGTGGAAGCGATCGAGGCGTGCCTGGCGGATGGGACGGTGACGCGGTTCGAGGCGGGGGCGAGGGATCCGGCGGCGCGAGCGATCGCGGTGAAGGTGATCGAGATCGTGCGCGAGCATCGGGTGTTGATCCGGGAGCGATTCCCAAAGACGTCACGGCGAAATGCCGGGTATGCGCTGGACATGGTGCTGGATGACATCGAGCGGGCCGAGCGTGAAGGACGCGACCCGCTCGATGTTGTGAATCTCACGACACTGCTCTGTGGCAGCGAGGGCACGCTGGCGATCACACTAAGCGCCGATCTGGTGTTGCATCCGTTGCCGAAAGCCAAGGGGCTGCTGCTGCTGGGGTTCAACGACCTCGACGCGGCGATCGCGGCGGTCGGGCCATTGCTGGAAACCAAGCCATCGGCGATCGAGCTGGTGGACGATGTCATCATCGACCTGGCCCTGGCCAACCGGACGCATCGGGACTCGGCGAAGGCGATGCCAATGCCTCGCGAGGGGACACTGCGTGGGGTGCTGTACGTCGAGTACTTCGCTCAGGACTTGGAAGAGTTGCGCGAGCGGCTGGAGCACGGGCAGCGCGTGGCCGAGGTGAGTGACTCGACCGTGGGCGTGCACCCAATCGACGACCCGCGTGAGATGGGCGGGGCGTGGGCGCTGCGCAAGGCGGGCGAGCCGCTGTTGCACGGGGTGGTGAGCGACCGAAAGCCCGTGACCTTCGTGGAAGACAACGCCGTGCCGGTCGAGCGGCTGGGCGAGTGGGTGCGGCGGTTCCGCGGAATCGTGCAGGAGCACGGCACGTTCGCGGCGTTCTATGCTCATGCGTCGGTGGGCGTGCTGCACGTGCGGCCGATGCTGGACCCGAGAGACCCGCAGGACGAGAAGAAGCTGCACGCGATCTCGGTGGCGATTGCCGATCTGGCGAAGGAACTGGGCGGCGTGATGAGCGGCGAGCACGGGGATGGCCGCGTGCGCGGGCCGTTGCTCGAACGGTATTATGGGCCCGAACTGATGGCCGCCTTCGCGCGCGTGAAGGCGGTGTTCGACCCGAAGGGGCTGCTCAACCCCGGCAACATCGTGGGCGCTCCCACCGCCATCGAGACGATCACGCAGGAGACACGCATCCGCCCCGAAGGCAACAACGTCGATGTCCTGCCCGTCGCGACGTACTTCGACTATGAAGACCAGCACGGCTTCCGCGGCGCCGTCGAGATGTGCAACGGGGCGGGGGTTTGCCGCAAGAAGTCGGGTGGCGTCATGTGCCCGAGCTACATGGCCACCCTCGACGAGCGGCACAGCACGCGTGGGCGGGGCAACGCGCTGAGGCTCGCGACGACCGGGCAGTTGGAGTCGAGCGACTCCGACCCGTGGAACGACGCGGGCACGATCGAGACGCTCAATCTCTGCCTGAGTTGCAAGGCGTGCAAGAGCGAGTGCCCCAGCAACGTCGATATCGCGCGATTGAAGGCCGAGTATACGGCCCAGCGGTTCGCCTCGAAGGGAAGGCCCACGCTCCAGGCGGCGGTGTTTGGACACCTGCGCGCATTGAACAAGCTCGGCTCGCTCACGCCCGGCCTGGCCAACGCGATGAACCGGACTTCGCTCGCGAAATGGGCGGCGGGCAAGCTGCTGAGTTTGGACGAACGCCGCAGCCTGCCGCCGTTCGCGCGATCGCTCGCGGGCCAGTGGAAGCGCGCGGGCCTGGGCCAGCACGAGGATCGCCCGGAGGTGCTGGTCTTCGGCGACTGCTTCACGATGTACAACGAGCCTGCCATCGGCCTCGCGGCGGGGCGTGTGCTCGGCGCCTTCGGCTACAACCCGGTGCTCGCCGACGCGGGCTGCTGCGGGCGTTCGATGATTTCCACCGGGCTCCTGGATGATGCGGCACGCACGATCTCGAACACATATGCGAAGCTCATCGCAGCCGACGCCACCGCACCGATCATCGTGCTCGAGCCGAGCTGCCTGTCGGCGATCATCGATGATTGGGTGCAGCTCAAGAGCGAGGTTCTGCTTACCGATCGCCAGGCGCTCGCCGCGCGCACGCACTCGCTCGAAGCGTTTCTTGAGAACAATTGGGACGAGCACCCCGCGCGCCCCGAGGTCGCCGACAAGCCCGAGGTGTATCTGCACGGCCACTGCCACGAAAAGGCCCTACGCGGCATGGGCGACGCGCACCAGCTCCTCGACCGCTTCGCCCACGTGCGCACCGCCGACACCACCTGCTGCGGCATGGCCGGCTCCTTCGGTTTCACCAGGGACCGCTACGACCTCTCGATGAAGATCGGCGAGCTGGGCGTGCTGCCCAACGCCCGCGACGCCCACGCCCAGGGCCGCCCCGTGCTCGCGGCGGGCACGAGCTGCCGCCACCAGATGCACGATGGGGCCAGCGTGCGGGCGGTGCACCCGGCCGAGTGGCTGGCGGGGCGGATCGAGTAACGGCCTTCCTTCCGAGCCCCAAGCGCGAGCGCGGGGTCTTGCGAGCTCGAAGAGTCCCCGCGCTCGCGCTTGGGGCTCGGACGGAACGAACCGCTCACTTCGGCGAGCCGCCCTCGATCAACGCCTCGGCCTCGGCCAGCAGGGCCCTCGCGTCGGCGTCGTCGGCCCAGGGGCTGGGCGTGCCGTCGGGCTTGGCGTGGGCGTACTATTGCCCCGTGAACACCGAGATCGTTTTCATCGTGGAGCAGGATCCCGACGGCGGCTTGACCGCCCACGCTGTCGGCTCATCGATCTTTACGCAGGCCGACACCCCCGAACAACTCCGCGAGAGCGTGCGTGAGGCGGTGCGCTGCCACTTCCCCGATGATCGCACGCGACCGAAGGTCATCCGCCTGCACCATGTGCGCGACGAACTCATCGCGGCATGAGGCTGCCCAGGGACATCTCGGGCTTGGAACTCGCCAGAGCGCTGGAGACACTCGGCTACGCCATCGACCATCAGCGGGGCAGCCACATCCGCCTCACGACCCTGCGGCCCAGCGAGCACCACATCACGACCCACTCAAGGTTGGCACGCTGAACGCCATCCTGCGGGACGTGGGCGCCCACGCCGGCCTCGAACGCGAGGAACTGCTCAGGCGGCTGTTCGAGTAGCGCCGTCATCGCTTCTCTTCCGTGGTCGCGGGCGATTACCGGGGTTCGTCGATCACTTCGAGCAAAAGCCTGAGCGCGGGCACATGGATCGTCGCAACGCGCCAGATCAGGTCGTCCTCGATCTCGCCGTACTCGTGCGCGAGGATGTGCCTCTGGGCGATGATCGGCCTCCATGCGATCTCTGGATGGGCTCCGCGGAAGTCGTCGCTCACCCGCCGGGCCGCCTCGCCGATGATCTCGATCTGGCGTTCGACCGCCGAGCGGAGCAAATCGTCCCGCCGGTACTCGTCGAGCGTCTTGCCTCGGACGAATCGAGCGATGCGCCCGCACGCGTCGAGCATGTCGCGCAGGTGGGCGCCATCCCGGTGGTGCCGGCGGTGTTGTCCCTCTTCCTCAGGCCGCATACAGGAGTTTCCGCGACGCGGTGATCGACTCGCGCCTGTACGGGTTACGGAGGATGCCCGCCGAGTGCAGATCGACGCGGCGCCCGAAGATCGCCGCGAGTTGGTCCGTCATCTCGGGCCAGTCCCAGGTGGACGTTGCCGACTGCGGGAGGAACTCAACGAGGACATCGGCGTCGCTGTCGGGGCGCGCCCGACCTGCGGCGAGCGTGCCGAACAGCCAGAGGCGGGCGACGCCCCAGCGCCGGCAGAACTCGGCGATGGCCCGGGCCGCGATCGGCTCGATGGGCGGGTTGTCGGAATCGGCGTCGTTCATCGGCGAATCGTTCACGGGCGAATCGTAGCCGACGGTTGAACTCGCGGGGCCGTTTGCTGGCTGCTTCAAGGCTTGCCCTCGATCAACGCCCCGGCCTCGGCTAGCAGGGCCCTCGCGTCGGCGTCGTCGGTCCAGGGGCTGGGCGTGCCGCCCTGGGCCGGGGCCATGAGGGCGCGGGCTTTGGTCAGGGCGTCGTGAGCGGCGGCGCGGTGTTCGTCGCGAGTGAGGGCCTCGCCGCTTGTGAGGCTGTCGAGTTGGGCGTCACATCTCGCGGCAGCGGCAAGCACAGTATCGTCTGTGACAGGATCACCCAGGCGCCACCGAATCATTGCCAGCAGCAAGAGCGAGTTCGGATCGCTATGGATACCTGGTCCAAGTGCGGTGAGTTGATTCAATGCTTGAACCAACTTCTGTTCACGATACCATGCTTCAGTCACGTATGGAATACGTTTCACCTCAGCGACATCCGCAGCAACGGATAAGTCGTGCAAGAGTCCCGCCGCAAGTGGATGGCCTCGGCTACCGGTAAGTTCTACAACCTCGGCAAAGACATCGTAGAGATTTAAGACACGCCGCGATTCTGGATCGTCGAGATCAGCTTCAAGTTCCAACAAGCGCCGCTTCTTGACCTCCTCCGCCAGTAGTACCTCCGCATCCACCCGCGGCGGCACATACTCCCACTTCCCGGCCCGCTCCACCACCATCGCCTTCACGCGATCCGGCAACTCCGCCGCCCCGGCCGAGGCCAGCACGGCGGCGGGGTCGGTCTGGCCCTCGGTCAGTTCTTCCATCGCCTGCCGGGCCTCGTGCTCCATGTCGGCCAGCCGCTCCTGGAGCATCTGGGCGGCGACCAGGCGGCGTAGGGGGGGCAGCGACGAATCGGCCTCGATGGCGGGCATGAGGCCCTCGGTGGGCGTGGGGCCGGCCATCAGTTCGTCGAGGTATGCCCCCGCCGGCACGCGCTCGGCCCAGGCCCGCTCGTAGTCCTTCCGCCGCTCGCTGGGGTCGCGGATGTCCCACACGCGGGCCGACCCGTCGGCGAGCATGATGACGAGGCGCGTCCCGTCGGCGGTCATCTTGAGGTCGGTCACGTCGTCGTCGACGCGGATGCTGGCGACCTCACGATCGCTGGCGACATCGAAGAACCGCACCGTGCGATCGGCCCCGCCGACGATGCGACGGGAGGCGTCGGGGGT
>CAYGTM010000164.1:2437-5689 GCA_964352795.1 uncultured Phycisphaera sp. | reverse complement strand
TCTGGCCGTCGCCGGTAACTTGGCCGAAGGCCGCTGTGGTGAACCACGAGCCATCGCCCGTGGCCCCCTCGTCCTGATCGACGATCGGAACGGGCAGGATGGGGCCCTCTTGAGCTGCCAGAGCGCGACTCGCCACGAGCAGTCCAATGCAATACATTCCTATCGCCGCGCGTCGCAGAAACGCCATTACCGCCTCCTCTGGCCTCACGTGGCCATACTCCATCCTTGCGATACTTCAGCATACACGAGAACACCGCCGATGCGCACACGGTTCTCTTTTTTTGTTTGTGTGTGTTTTGTAAATGCCGCTGCTGGCAAGGCTCGTAGGCAAGTCAATCGAATCGCAGCGCCTTGACCGGATCCATCCACGCCGCTCGCGCCGCGGGCACGAGGGCCCCGACAACGCTCGCAATAATCCCGCCCGCGACGATGATGGCGAACTTCATCGCGTCCAGGTCGGTGGGGATCGTGGTGAAGTAATACACGTTGGGGTCCCACACCTGCACATTGAGGGCTTTGCCCAGCCACTCGTGGATGGGGTTGATGTTCGTGACCACGAGCGCCGCGAGCCCCGCGCCCAGCGCGCTGCCGACCAGACCAATCGCAAGGCCGTAGCCCACCCAGATCGCCGCCACGCCCGTGCCGCTGGCGCCGATGGCCCGCAGCACGCCGATATCGCGCGTCTTCTCGCTGACCATGGCCCAGAAGATCGCCAGCACCAGGAACACGCTCGTGAGGCTCACTACGCCGAAGATGAACAGAACTAAGGTCGTCTCCTTCTGCACTGCCCCGATGAACATGGCGTTGCGCTGCTCGTACGTCTGGATGGCGATTGAGCGTTGGCTGGGCACCTGGCCACGATGCTCGGCCTCGAACTTGGCGTACACCGCCTCGCACGCTTCGAGCAGCGCCGCGCTCTTGACGCCCGGGGCCGCGCGCACGAGCACGTCGGTCACGCGCGCGGGGCTCTCACCCAAAATGATCGGGCGCGCCGGCCGTTCCTGCCCGTCGGGGCCGATCTCGACGGCGAACGGATTACTCGCCGGGTCGACGCGGCTGGCCGCCCCCATCTTCAGCAGGTCTTGCAGCGCGTCCAGCGGCACGAGCGCGATGTGCGAGTCGTAGGCGTAGTTGCCCGTGGCCAGCTCGTTGGCGATGGGGAACTCGATGGTGCGCAGGTCGAGCGCGCCCGTGCCCTCCTGGCCCAGCGGCAGCACGGTCAAGCGCACGCTCAGTTGCGGCAGGAACGATCGGTCGAGCTCGACCCGACCGGTCGCCAGCTTCTTCTCGCTGAAGCGGGGCACATAAAAGTTTCCCGGCACGATGCGCCAGTTCCAGCCCGTCGCCGCGATGCCCGTGACCATCGCCGCCTCGCCCAGGGGCGTGCGCAGCGTGCGGCCCTCCATCAACCACTGCTCGAGCACGGGGTGGTCGTCGGCCACCAGCCTGGGGTCCTGGGCCTCGCCGTCGCCCGGCACGGGCGTGTCGATGGGCCGCCAATATAAGGATTGGCCATACACCGTCGCATCGGCGTAGCTGGATGGATCGATGCCCATGAGTTGCACGCTCACCGGGCGGTCGTCGGGCATTCCAAGGATGGCCAGCGTCTCGATGAGCGGGCTGGCGTGGGCGATGGCCGGGTCGGCCTCGAGCCTCTTGACAAGGTCCTCATAGTGCCCGAAGCCCACGTGCTCCCAGGTGATGCGCAGGTCGCCGTCGGTCTTGCGGCCCTCGTTGACCAGCATCGTGAGGAACCCGCCCATGACCGACCACACGATGAGTTCGGTGGCCACGCTCAGGGTAACGGCGAAGGCGGCCAGCAAGGGGATGGCCTTGGTCGTCAGATACTTGCGGGCCAGCAGGGAGGCGTACATGGGGCCAGTGTAGAGGGTTCCGGCCGCCCGCAAACCGCGTAACCCAAGCCGTCCGGCGGGGGTATCGTCTCCCATGAAGCCGTTCGACAAGCCGTTCGACCCTTTTGCACGTCGCCTCACAAGCGGAGCGTTGGTGCTCCTGGCCGGCCTGAGCGCCTGCGCGGGCCAGAGCCAGCCCAACCACGACCAGCACCCGCCCCGCGCCGGCCGGCCCCCGCGAGCGATCCTGGAAGCCAATCCCACGGCCTCGAGCGTGGTGGGGGTCATGGGGACGAGCGGCGGAGCAACGGCCTCCGTCGTCGATCGCTTCGTCATCGGCCGCAGCGCCCAGGACAAGCCCATCTACGTCTACCGCCTCAGCGGCGGAACAGATGACGCCGATGGCAAGCCGGGCCTGGTCATCGTCGCCGGCCTGGACGCCCGCCACGGCAGCGGGCCCACCATCGCGCGGGCCCTGGTCGACCACCTCGAGGGCAAGGCCATCCTCGAAGCCGCGACGGTGTACGTCGTGGCCCACGCCAACCCGGACGCCGCCGGCCGCAACGACCCGGCAGAGCAATCCCCCGGCGGCACGCTGACGCCCGAGGACGCCGACCGCGATGGCCGCGTGGACGAAGACGGCCCGCAAGACCTCAACGGCGACGGCTTCGTGACCATGATGCGCATCGCCGACCCGCCCGCGAAGTACGGCATGGAACTCACGCATGTGGTCGATCCCGACCACCCGAGACTCATGCGCCCCGCCGACGCGAGCAAGGGCGAGGTGGCTACCCACGCCATGCACATCGAGGCCGCCGACCAGGACGGCGACGGCAAGCTGGGCGAAGACGGCCTGGGCGGCGTCGACCTCAACAGCAACTTCCCATACCGCTGGCCCGAGTTCGGCCCCAACAACGGTGCCTACCCGCTCAGCGAGCCCGAGAGCAAGGCCCTGGCAACCTGGCTGCTCGGCAGGCCCAACATCGTCGCTGCCATCGTCTACGGCCCGCACGACACCATCATCAACCTGCCCGACGCGAGCGGCTACGACCACACCGGCCGCGTGCCCAAAGGCCTGGAGAAGGCCGACAAGGAACTGATGGAACGCCTGGCCGAGGCGTACAAGGAAGTCACCAAGCTGTCGAGCGCCGACAAGGGAAGCCTCGACGGATCCTTCGCCGGCTGGGCCTATGCGCACCTCGGGCTGGTGACCATCGCCACCAACCCCTGGCAACGCCCCGAACCTCCGAAGGAAGAAGGCAATGACGCAGAGCCAAAGGACGAAGAGCCCGAACAGCCCGATGAACAGCCCAAACCCGACGAGCCCCCCTTCGTCATGATCGGCGACTACAAGCTCGTGCTCACGCAAGAAGCCATCCAGGCCTCGCTGGCCGAGTCG
>CAYGTM010000164.1:0-2427 GCA_964352795.1 uncultured Phycisphaera sp. | reverse complement strand
GCGCATCATGACCATCGCCCAGGGCGCGCCCGACCCGATGGCCGACACGCAAACCCCCAAGCCCGATCGCCCCGCCCGCAAGAAGGGCAAGGACTCCGACGACGCCAAATGGCTCGCCTACGCCGACCGCGTGGGCAACGGCTTTATCGACTGGCAGCCCTACGACCACCCGCAACTGGGCACCGTCGAGATCGGCGGCTTCACGCCCGGCTTCATGCTCAACCCGCCGGCTGACGAGGCCGACGCCATCGTCGAAGCCCAGGGTGCCTTCATCGAGCAACTGCTCACCATGATGCCCCGCGTCACGATCGACACCCCGACCGTCGAGAAGGTCGGCGATGGCGTCTGGCGCGTTACCGTCACCGTGCGCAACGAGGGGGAACTGCCGACGCGCACCGCGCTGGGTGCGAAGGCTCGCCGCCTGACACCATTCGTGCTGGCCCTGAACATCTCCCAAGACAAGCTGCTGAGCGGCTCGGCCATCGAACGCACCGACAGCCTGGCCCCGGGTGCCACCATGCGGGCCGAGTGGCTCGTGCTGGCCGACGACGGCGGCACCATCAACGCCCAACTCCGCACCGAAGAGTTCGGCACCACCGACATCGCCATCGAACTATCCCAGACCGCCACGCCGGGAGGCTCACGATGAAACTTAGAACACTCCTCAGCCTCGCGGCTTTTTTTGCAGCCCCCGCACTGACGTTCGCGCAGGGCGCCGACGACGGCACGATGCGTCACAACCCCGGGTTCAAGGTCGAGATCGCCTGGAATCGCTATTACGACTACGACCAGATCGTTGAGTTGCTCAAAAAGATTCAAGCAGCCCATCCCGATCTGGTGACACTCAAGAACCTGGGCCAGAGCCTGCAAGGCCGCGACGTGTGGGCCGCCATCGTGAACAACGAGAAGACAGGCGAGAACGGCACGAAGCCGGCCATGTACATCGACGGCAACATCCACGGCAACGAGATCCAGGCCGCCGAGGTCGTGCTCTATTCGCTCTGGATGCTCGTCGAGAGCCAGGGCAAGAACGACCGTCTGACCGAACTGCTCGACAACACGACCTTCTACTTCGTGCCCATCACCAACCCCGATGGCCGGGCGTACTGGTTCGCCCAGCCCAACACGCCCAACTCCAGCCGCCACAACCAGCGCCCGGTCGATAACGACAACGACGGCGTTCCCGACGAGGACGGCTACGACGACCTCGACGGCGACGGCTCCATCACCCAGATGTGGCGCCGGCGCGAGGGCGGCGGCTGGAAGCGCAACGCGACCGACCCCCGCCGCTTCGAGCGCGTCGGCCCCTTCGAGCTTGGAAGCTGGGAATACCTCGGGCCCGAGGGCATCGACAACGACGGCGATGGACGCATCAACGAGGACACCCCATTCGCCGACGATATGAACCGCAACTGGCCGGGCGACTGGCAGCCCAACTACGCGCAGTTCGGCGCGGGGCCCTACCCCTTCAGCGCTCCCGAGACCTTTGCCGTGGGCCAGTTCGTGCTGGCCCATCCCAATATCGCCGCCGCCCAGAGCTATCACAATGCCGGCGGCATGATCCTGCGTGGCCCGGGCGACGAGAGCCGCGGCAACCTGTACGACCGTTCCGACAGCCGCGTGTACGACGCCATCGCCGGCGCGGGCGCGCAGATGCTGCCCTACTACCGTGACTGGATCATCTGGAAGGACCTCTACGGCGTCCACGGCGGCCAGGTGAACTGGCTGGCCGAGACGCTGGGCGTCATCAGCTTCACCAACGAGTTGTGGACCAACAACAAACGCTACCAGGGCGAGGCCCGCAACGAGACCGAAGACCAGCAATGGCTCTGGCGAGACCACATGGTCTTCAGCGCCGAGTTCAGCGACTACACCGAGTTCGACCATCCCGAGTTCGGCACCGTCCTCATCGGCGGACCCAACCGCTGGGCGAGCCGCGTCACGCCTCCCTTCCTGCTCGAAGAAGAAGCCCACCGCAACTTCGCCTTCACCATGTTCCACGCACGACAGATGCCGTTGCTTCGCTTCGGCCGGGTCGACATCAAGGAACTCTCACCCAGCCTCTGGCAGGTGGACGTAGCGATCCGCAACGAACGCCACATCCCCACGCGCACGAGCGTGGCCCGCCGAAACAACATCGGTGCCAACGACTTGCTGCACTTCGAGAGTGACGGCGCCACCATCATCGCCGCCGGCCGGCTCGGCGATTTCAACGATCGCCAGATGCGCGAGGTGCGCTTCGAGCCCGAGCGCATCCAGCTCAACGAAGGCGTCGGCGGGATGGACCAATCCATCTTCCGCTACCTCATCAAGGGCGAAGCCGCAAGCACGTTCACGCTGCGATATCAGGCCCAGAAGGCCAGGAACCTCGAACGAACCTTCACCCTCGAAGCCACCAGCGAGCCCGCGCCCAAGCCGCTCGGGCCG
>CAYGTM010000163.1:0-5700 GCA_964352795.1 uncultured Phycisphaera sp. | reverse complement strand
CACCCGCCGCATCGCACGGCAGGCCATCACCGGGCCGGCCACGGTCATCATCAGCGGCATTGCCGAGGCATGAAGAGCACATGGCTCTCCATCTTCGCGGTGGTCGTCGCCATCCTGGTGGCCTTCGGCGTCGCGGGCGGCAACGAGAACCTGCTCATGGGCCTGTACGGCGTGGGCATCGCGGCCGTGGGTATGCTGGCCACGCTGGGCATCACGCTGGCGACCGACGCGTACGGCCCCATCGCCGACAACGCGGGCGGCAACGCGGAAATGAGTGGCCAGCCCCCCGAGGTGCGCGAGCGCACCGACCTCTTGGATTCCATCGGCAATACCACCGCCGCCACGGGCAAGGGCTTCGCCATCGGCTCGGCCGCGCTCACCGCGCTGGCGTTGCTGGCGGCCTACGTCCAGGTCGTCCAGTATCATGTGAACAAGCAGACCACCAAGTTCGCCGATCAGCAGGCGGCCCTGGTGACCGCCGCCGAGCCGGGAACGTACGCGGTGTACGAGGGCCATCGCCGCTTTGGCGTCTACAGCAAGGACGCCCAGGGCGAAACGGCGTACACCGGCGGCGCGATCATCCTCGACACGTTCCAGTTCGACGACATCGCCGAACGGGGCCACTTTGGCTCGGGCGGCGTGATGGGCCAGATCGAGCCGGGCGAAACCTTCACGGTCGCGTGGGACGGCACCGATCCGGCGGATCTGCGGTTGACTCGGAACCTCGTGCTCTCGGGCGAGTTCGGCCACGGCGATCACGGCCACGCCGTCGAGTTGCGCGCCGTCAACACCGGGCAGGTCTCGATCTCGGACATCCTGCTGTTCTACAACGTCTCGATGACCAGCCCCTCGCTGCTGGGCGGGCTGTTTATGGGCGTGATGCTGACCTTCCTGTTCTGCGCCCTGACCATGGACGCGGTGGGCCGGGCGGCCAACATCATGATGCAGGAGTGCCGCCGGCAGTTCGGCGAGATGCGCACGCTGTTCCGCAAGGGCGGCATGAGCGAGGCCGACATCGCCAACCCGCAGAGTTGGCCCAACCAGGTCGGTTCGGGCGCCGAGACCTACCCCAACTATGCCAAGTGCGTGACCATCGCCACCAACGGAGCGCTCAAGGAAATGGTGCTGCCCAGCCTGCTGGCCGTGCTCGTGCCGGTGGCCACGGGATTGATCCTGGGCGTGAGCGGCGTGATGGGCCTGCTGGCTGGCGGGCTGATCACCGGCTTTGCCGTCGCGGTCTTCATGGCCAACGCGGGCGGCGCGTGGGACAACGCCAAGAAGTTGCTCGAAAGCTACGGCCGCATCAGCGCCGACGCGGCCCTCAACGACGCGACCAAGCGCGAGAAGATTCCCGTGGAGATCCGCGAGGACATCCTCATCCGGGCCCGGGACATGGTGGCGGCCGGCAACGGCGACAAGTACGTCTACGGCAAGGGCAGCGACGACCACAAGGCCACCGTGGTGGGCGACACCGTGGGCGACCCCTTCAAGGATACGAGCGGGCCCTCGCTCAACATCCTCATTAAGTTGCTCTCGTCGGTGGCGGTGGTGTTCGCCGGGCTGGTGGTGAAGTTCGCGCCGGCGATCGGGGCGGCGTTGGGCCTCAGCTAGGGCACGCCTCACGGCACTTTCATCCCGGTTTCATGGACCCGCTGTTCAGGCGGGTTTTTTTATTAGGGCTTCCCAGCGTGGGGTGCTGATATTGCCGGGTGGATGCATCGCGCCAGCCGGTACGCGCGAAACGGGACTCGGACTCGTGGATCAATCCAATCACGTCTATATGGAAGGAGAGCCCGATGCGCTCCAAGAACAGGAATGCAGTGACCCGTACCGCCACAAGCACCATCACCGCCGCAGCCATGCTGGCCGCCGCCGGGGCCGCTTGGGTGATGGCCCCCACCACGCTGGCTTCGAGCCACAGCGACGCCCCGCTCATCAAGCAGGACCCCCTGGCCAACCTGACCGACGTCTACACGTTCGTGGGCACGAAGTACGACGACCCGAGCGTCGAGGTGCTCAATGTCATCGCCAACGTCCGGCCGTTCTCCGAGCCGGGCGACGGGCCGCACTACGAGCGCTTCGCCGACGACGCACGATACAGCCTGCACGTCACCGACCCGGTCAGCGGCGAGACACTCATCCGCTATGACTTCACGTTCTCGGCCGTCGACGACGGGCTGAAGAACCCCAACACCATCCTGAGCTACGGCTTGGGCACCGAGCCGGGCGACATCGTGACCATCGGCGACGCGCGACAGAACTACACGCAGACGTTCAGCGTCGAGCGCGTCGAGGCCGGCAACACCACCACCATCGTGAGCGACGCCGTGACGGGGCCGCCCAACGTGGGCAATCGGGTCACCCCGCTCTACAACGACGCGAACGGCATGGCCATGTCGGGCGCCGGCTCGCTGGACGAGCTCGACTCGTACACGCGCCAGGCCATCATCGATGGCAGCGATGGCACGATCTTCTTCGCCGGCCCACGCGACGACAGCTTCTTCGCCGACGTTCCAGGCGTGTTCGACCTGCTCAACCCGCGCATCCTCGATCGCAACGGCGACCTGAGCGATGGGCTGGGACAGGACGGCAACGGCGTGGACGGGTTCAAGGGCTTCAACGTGCTCACGGTGGCCGTCCAGATTCCTCTGAGCGACCTGCCGCAACTGCCGTACGCCGATCCGTTCTTCGGCGATCAGATGGGCGTTGGCGTGTACGCCTCGGTCAGCCGCCGGCAGTTCACCGAGCGCGTGGCGGGCGACGACATCCGCTCGACAGGCCCGTGGGTGCAGGTGAATCGCCTGGCCAACCCGCTGTTCAACGAAGTGCTCGTCGCGCTCGCCGACAAGGACCGCTACAACGCGACCGATCCGGTCGATGACGCGCAGTTCTCGACATATGCCGAGAACCCCGAGGTTGCCTCGCTCATCAACCTGGTCTACGGCACGGCGTTCGTGACCGAGGGCCGGGCCGACCTGATGGCCGTCTACATCCCCGACGTGATGCGCGTGGCGACCACGACCGGGCCCGTGCGCCTGGAGAACGAGGACGGTTTCAGCCGCCTGGGCTTCATCGGCGGCGACACCACGGCCAACATGGGCGGGGTGTCCAGTGGTTGGCCCAACGGCCGCCGCTTCGGCGACGACGTGGTCGATATCGCTCTGACGGCGGTGGCCAGCGGCCCGAGCTACGCCGAGATCACGCTGGTGGGCGATAACATCCCCGGGAATGATCTGATGTACAACGCGGTGTTCCCCTACGCCGCCACGCCGCACGCGGGCACGAACAACAGCAAGGACCGGACGCCGACGGACTTCGACATCGCCGACATCGACGGCGACGGCCAGATCACGATCTTCGACGTGCTCGAGTTCCTGAACATCTGGGATCGCGCCGGTGCATTCCGCTAAACCCCGGTATTCCGTTCGGTAGGACGCTCATCATTCTCTACTTCGCCGCGACGCGTTGACGCGCGTCGCGGCGATTGTTCCCGCCCTTGGAGGCCCACCATGCGCACGCTCCAGACCATCGCCGCCATCGGCATTATCCTGCTCAGCACACTGCTAGCCAGCGCTCACGAGTTCTGGGTCAGGCCCGACCACTTCAACGTCACCGAGGGCGCGCTGGGCCGCTTCTACCTGATGCACGGCCATCGCTTCGAGGGCGAGTTCGTGCCGCGCAACGAGCCCTACGTCGAACGCTTCGAGCTCATCGCGCCCGACGGCACGCAGCGCATCATGGGACAGCACGGGCAATCGACGAACCTGGCCCGATTTTCCTCTCCCGGCACCAGCGTGGTGGTCTATCAGAGCCGA
Source organism: uncultured Phycisphaera sp. (assembly GCA_964352795.1). GTDB lineage: Bacteria > Planctomycetota > Phycisphaerae > Phycisphaerales > UBA1924 > JAHCJI01. The sequence continues at coordinate 1,885 of CAYGTM010000163.1, read as the reverse complement.
GAGGTGCTCAGCGAGCTCGGCCCCAAGCGGTTTGCCGGCTACCTCGAAGAGCAGGGGCTCGACCACATCGCCAAACAACGCGAAGCGCTGGGCGAAACCAGCAAGGACGGCATCGAGGTCTACGTCCGCTGCGCCAAGGCATTGGTGACCGTCACGGCCAAGGGCGAGAGCGCGCCGGCGGGGCTGACCGACCGCCTCGCCGGCCTGCCGTTGGAGATCGTGCTCGAGCCCATCGAGCGGGCCGAGGTGGGGCAATCCGCTCGTGTTCGCGTGCTGTATGAAGGCAAGCCGCTGGCCGACGCCCGGCTGGTGGCCGTCTCGCAGACCCGGGTGAAGGCCGACCCGAAGGCCGCGACAATCGTGCATACCGACGCGAACGGCTACGCGAGCTTCGACATCGAAGAAGCCGGCCCGTGGATGCTCACGAGCCTGCACATGTTCCGAACCGATGACCGTGACGATGCGGACTGGAAGAGTTACTGGGCCTCGCTGACCTTCGACGTGCCCGCGGGTTGAAGCCGGCTCAATCGTCGTCCTTTCCGCCGCGCCCGATGCCGTAGGCCGAACCCACGGCGAGGATCATCCAGATGGCGTCGAAGCCGGTGAGCATGCCTTCGGCCTGATAACTTTCATAGCTGGCTTCGGCCTCGCCCACGTTTGCTTCGTGAAGTTTCCGATAGCCTTCGCGGATTTTGCTCTGTTCGGCGGCAGGGGTGTCATCCCACCAAGCCACTGTTTCGGCCCACAGATCCGGCGGGTAATCCGCCTCGCGCCAGCGATTCCACTGGTTGTCGGGCAACTCGGGCCAGTCAACTTCGATACCGTCGTCTTCCCATTGCTCGGCGAGCTCATCGGCGATGTAGGTCATCATGATTTCATGGGTGAACTCCTGGGCCAAGGTCAGGTCGGCATCGTTCTGGTAGTGAATCTCGACGACGGCCAGTTTGCCCACGCCCACGGCCACAAGGGCCACCACGGCGGCCAACATGCCCGTGCCGTTGCTCGGCCCGCCTCCGGCCAAGTTCGCTCCCAGGGCCGTCCCCGCGCCGGTCAGCACGCCCACGCCCCAGGCAATCCAGCTTATCTCATATCCCGTGTAAAATCCTACCGCAGCCCAGACAGCCGCGCCGACAGCGCCGCCGACAATGGCACCAAGGATCGTCCCGATCATGTCCGCCCACTCCTTTCGACAGCGCCGAGTGGGCGCTTCCCCCCGAAACCCGGTGTGCGGCCCGGCGGCCGCTGGAGCCAATATACCGAGAATGGGCCCGCATTGCAAGCCCATTTTGGGTCGGATTCGAGAATTTTTGAGCCCAGGCCCCGCCTCAGTCGCAGCCGGCGTCGAAGGCGTTCTGGAAGGCCAGGAAGTCGAAGATGGTCAGGCTGCCGTCGCCGTCGAAGTCGGCCTGGGGGTCGCCCGAATCGAAGAGGTTCTGGAAGCCCAGGAAGTCGAAGATGGTCAGCAGGCAATCGCCGTCGATGTCGGGGCGGCAGGTATCGACGGTCAGGGCGTAGAGAGCCCCGGTGGCGCGGGTGCCAGGGGCTGGGTTGCCGCTCTCAGCTCCCGGGGCACCGGCGAACACACGCAGGCCGGTGGGACTCTCATAGAGGGTCAGCGAGCTGCCGAAGAGGGCGAAGGGTGACGAGTCGCTGGCGCGGATGATGGCGGTCTGCACGGGGTTGGCTGGGTCGCTGATGTCAAAGGAGTAGGCCGTCCCGCTGCGGGTGGCGGTGCCCGAGATCGAGCTTGCGACCAGCACGTCGGCGGTCAGCGAGATGGAGGTGGCAAACTCGCCCGGGGCGGGCATATCGCTGGCGATGATCTTGGCGAGTTGCACGGGATTGGCCCGGTCGCTCACGTCGAACAGGTAGACCGAGCCCACGC
>CAYGTM010000162.1:0-5701 GCA_964352795.1 uncultured Phycisphaera sp. | reverse complement strand
CCGCTCGGCGGGCCGGCCGCCCACGTTGTGATGCAGCTTGAGGGGGGCCGAGACGCCGCCGTGGCCCGGGCCGCTCTCGATCACGTCGGGGTAGAGCGGACCTTGGGCCAGGACGGTGGCGTTGGGAATGTCCTTGGCGGTGTCCTTGAAGACCTCGATGAAGCGGTGGCCGATGAGGCGGCGTTTTTCTTGCGGGTCGGTGATGCCGGCCAGGTCTCCCAGGAAGTCGTCGGCCGCGTCGACCACGCGCAGGTCGGCGTCGAAGTGGTCTCGGAAGGTGCTCTCGACGAGCTGGCGCTCGTTCTTGCGGAGCAGGCCCGTGTCGACGAACACGCAGGTGAGCTGGTCGCCGATGGACTTGTGCAGCAGCGCCGCGCACACGGCCGAGTCGACCCCGCCCGAGAGCCCGCAGATGACGCGCTTGTCGCCGACGATTTCGGCGATGCGTTCCTGCTGGGCCTGGGCGAAGTCGGCCATGCGCCAGGTGCCGCGGCAGCCGGCGATCTCGAAGAGGAAGTTGCGCAGGATGTCAATGCCGTGGGGCGTGTGGGTGACCTCGGGGTGGAACTGCACGCCGTGGAAGTTGACGCCGTCTTTGACGTGGGCGACGGCGGCGGCGGGGCATGTCGGGGTGCGCGCGAGGATGGTAAACCCGTGGGCCTTGAGCTCGCTGATCTGGTCGCCGTGGGACATCCACACGGTGGTCTTGCTGGGGATGGCGCCCAGCAGGCCCTTGGCGTCGGCGACTTCGAGGGCGGCCCGGCCGAACTCGCGATGGTCGGCCTTCTCGACGTGCGCGCCCAACGTATGGCAGGCGATCTGCATGCCATAGCAGATGCCCAGCACGGGTAAGCCCAACTCCAGGACGCCGTCGGCCAGGGCGGGGGCGCCGGGGTCTTCGATGCTGGCCGGGCCGCCCGAGAGGATGATGGCCTTGGGGTTGGCCTTGGCCAGGTCGGCGGCGGTGCTCTTGGGCGAGACCAGCATGGCGCACACGCCGAGCTCTCGGCAGCGGCGGGCGATGAGTTGGGCCGTCTGCGAGCCGAAGTCGACAATGAGGACGACTTCGTCATGGGGGGTTGGGATCATCGGGGGCTGCCTCCACAAAATAGGGAAGCGCGAAGCATACGCCCTCGGATGGTCGGGGCCCGGGGTCTACGGTTTCGGATGCGTTGGGTGGCTCCCGGTTGCGTGCTGGTCGGACTCGCGTTGGCGGGCTGCCGGGCGTCGCTGCCTGCCGACTTCCAAGCCCCCGATGCCGGCTCGCGCATCCGGGCGGTCATCGCCAGCGCCCGCCAGCCCACGTCCGAAGACCTGCGGGGCATGGTGGAGGCGTTGGGCTCGGACGATCCGGCTTTGCGGACCTTGGCCATCGCGGCGCTCGAAAGAACGGCCGGGGAGCGCTTCGGCTACGATCCGTGGGCGTCGCAAACCGAGCGCCGGGAGGCGATCGGCCGATGGAGACAGTGGTTGGATGCCCATCACGGGCCCCAGCCGGCTTTGTCCGAGGCCCGATAGGCCGGTCTAGGGTTGTGCGCTTGGCCTTCGGATCGTGCGTTGAATACCGGGAAAACCCCATTCGATGACCACCAACTCAGCCAGCCTGGTGCAGGACACACAGCCGGACATCATGCTGCGGGTGGTGAGCGATGTTCGGTACCTCGCTGGCGCGCGAGAGTTGGTGGCCGGCGTGGCCAAGCGGTTGGGCTTCTCGCACGATTCCAGCTCTCATCTGGCGCTGGCGGTCGACGAGGCGCTCTGCAACGTCATCCGCCACGGGTACAAGCAAGCCCTGGGGCGGCCCATCTGGGTGAAGATCTGGCCGCTCGATGATGACGGTCAGTATGGTCCGGGCGTGTGTATCGTGATCGAGGACGAGGCCCAGCAGGTGGACCCAACCAAAATCCAAGGCCGCGATCTCGATGACATCCGGCCCGGCGGGCTGGGCGTCCACATCATCCGCCAGGTGGTCGACTGGGCGGAGTATGCCCCGCGGCAGGGGTCGGGCATGAGCCTGACGCTGGTCAAGAGGATCGACGGGCCAAGCGCCCAGCGGACACGGGCGTTGACCCACGACTGCGACGCGGCGCCGTGCGCTTGCGAGAAGCCTTCCCAACCGGCCGGGGAGCGAGTGAATCACGACAGGCCGATTGGAGATTGAGCGTGCGAAGTGGCGAAGCCGAGAACCAGGGCGGGGGCATCGATATCCGTGAGCCGAAGCCGGGCATGATGGTGGTGAGCCTGAGCGGCGAGGTGGACATCATGCGTTCGCCCGATCTCCAGGCGTCGCTCCAGGACGCGATCAATCGCATCCCGGGCAAGGGCGCGGTGGTGGTGGACCTCTCGGGCGTGACGTACATGGACAGCTCGGGCGTGGCGACGCTGGTGCGCGGCTTGCAACTGAGCCGGAAGAAGGGCGTGGGGCTGGTGCTGTGCTCGTTGCAGGACAGGGTGCGGTCGATCTTCGAGATCGCGCGGCTGGACACGGTGTTCCCGATGGCCTCGACGCTCGACGAGGCGATCGAAGCCGCCTCGGCGGTGTAAGCCATGGCGCGCCTGTTGGGCTTCGTGGGCGCGGTGGTGGTCGAGACGCTCGACCACCTGGGCGACATGCTGCACCTGCTGGCGCAGGCTGTCGTGTGGCTCGTGCGATCGGTGCTCGACCCGCGCGTGCGCATGGGTTCATCGGCCATCAATACCCAGATCATCCGCGTGGGCGTGCGTTCGATCGCGATCATCTGCCTGGTGTCGGCGGCGGTGGGGCTGATCCTGAGTTTGCAAATGGCCCCGCCACTGGGTGAACTGGGGCAGAAGGACAAACTGGCCAACATCATCGGCGTGGCCGTGCTGCGCGAGCTTGGGCCGCTCATCAGCGCCATCGTGCTGACGGGCTACGCCGGGGCGGCCATTACCGCCGAGATCGGTACGATGGTGGTGGGCGAAGAGATCGAGGCGCTCGAGGCGCACGCGCTCAACCCAGTGCGCTTCCTTGTGGTGCCCCGCGTGTTTGCCACGTGTACCTGCATGGGCGCGCTGGGTGTGTTCGCCAGCCTGGTGTCGATCGCGGCGTCGATCGGCGTGTCGATCCTGGTGATCGATCTGCCGTTCGTGGTGTATTGGGAAAACCTGCTGTTTCAGGTGAAGGTGGTGGACTTCCTGACCGGCGTGGCCAAGAGCCTGGTGTTCGGCCTGCTGATCGGCGTGATCGCGTGCTCGAACGGCCTGCGCGTGACCGGCGGTGCGGCGGGCGTGGGCGCGGCGACCACGCGCACGGTGGTCGAGAGCGTGGTGGCGGTGGTGATCGCCGACCTGGTGTTCACGGCGATGTTTTATGCGTTGGGGTTGTTCTAAAGGAAGGCAACGATGCTCGACATTTATTTCGGCGACAACCTGCCGATCCTGGCGTCGTTTCCCGATGCTTCGTTCGACCTGATCTACATCGATCCGCCGTTCAACACGGGCAAGACACAGGCGCGCACCCAGATCAAGACGGTGCGCGACGAAGGGGGGGATCGGACGGGGTTCCAGGGGAAGCGGTATCGCACGGTACGAGTCGGGACGCGGGCGTACGCCGACACGTTTTCCGATTATCTGGCGTTTCTCGAGCCAAGACTGGAAGAAGCCCATCGGTTGCTGAAGCCGGATGGCTCGTTCTTCTTTCATATCGACTATCGAGAAGTGCATTACTGCAAGGTGTTGCTCGACTCGATCTTCGGGCGAGAGTCGTTCCTGAACGAGATCATCTGGGCGTACGACTACGGCGCTCGGACGAGCAAGCGGTGGTCAGCCAAGCACGACAACATCCTCTGGTATGCCAAGGATCCGAACAACTACACCTATCGGTATGACGACATTGATCGCATTCCATACATGGCGCCGGGGCTCGTGGGGCCCGAGAAGGCCGCCAAGGGCAAGACGCCCACCGACACATGGTGGAACACCATTGTGAGCCCCAACGGCAAGGAAAAGACCGGGTACCCAACCCAGAAACCGCTTGCGATCATCAATCGGATCATCAAGGTTCACTCGAACCCGGGCGATCGCGTGCTGGATTTCTTTGCTGGTAGCGGGACGATTGGCGAGGCGGCGGCGAGGCTGGGGCGTGATGCGGTGTTGGTGGATTGCAACGAGGAGGCGGTGGATGTGATGGCGAGGCGGCTTGACTTCGCGCGGCCGACGTTTCATGGATGTGAGCCGCCATCGATGCCCGAACACGCCGAAAACCTGTTCTCATCTGGCGTGGGGCGTGCATGAGCAAGATCAGTGATCCCGATGTCTCGATCCTGGCGCAATGCTCCCAGACTCTTCAGTCGAGTTACCTCGACTTGGAATCAGAGTGGACCACGAGCCCGTTCGGCTGGATCAAGACCCGGCCGTCACGGCAGATCGGGGTCATCGGTGAGAAGCTGGTTGCCGGCTACTTCGCGACAAAGGGATTCGACGTGATCCGTTCCCCGGATAGCCAAGCGGATCGGGTCATCAATGGTGAGCGGGCAGAGATTAAGTTCAGCACGCTCTGGGCGAGCGGCTTTTACAAGTTCCAACAACTACGCGATCAGAACTACCGATTTGTGGTCTGTCTTGGCGTGAGTCCGTTCGATGCGCACTGCTGGATTATTCCAAAGGAAACGATCATGGCGCAGTGGGGCGTTGCCGGCGGGGTGGATCGCCAGCATGGCGGGAAGGCCGGCAAAGATACGGCGTGGCTGACCGTTGTGCCCGGGCAAGAACCGCAATGGCTGAGAGCGTGCGGTGGGCGGTTGCAGGATGCGTCACGGCTCGTCACGAAGATCACGAAGCGCAAGCCATTGCCATAGGTGTTGAACTTGAAAATGAATAAAGGCCCTACCGCCGATACCCCAGCGGCTGGTGCGCCAGGTGGTACGCCTCGCGGGCGATGGTCATGACGATGAGGCCCACCGCGCCCAGGCCGGCCAGGATCATCGACGCCAGCCAGTGGCCCTCGGTGACGACCCAGACCACGCCGTAGAGCACCAGCCAGATGGCGCCGTAGCGGCGGAGTTTTTCGGCGGCTCTTGGGCCCGGCCCGGTCTTGCGGACCTTGTGGGTCATGTAGATGACGAAGGTAACGGCCAGGGCGGCGATGAGCAGGGCGCTCATGGGGTTGGGCCAGCGGGGCCAGGCGACCAGGCCGCTTGCGTTATAGGACCCGATGAGCAGGATGACTGATGCCCAGAACAGCCAGCCAAGGGTGATGGCGGCCACGGCACGGCGGCTCATGCTCGGGCTGCGGCGGCCGACCACCCAGGCGGCCCACTCGACCGCGAGGGCGTGGGTCATCACCACGACCACGGGCCAGACGAACTGGAGCTGGATGTTGGGAATCACCATGTGGCCGGCGAAGATCAGCCCAAGCAGTAGCGGGCCGGCCCCGGGCACGAACTTGCCCACCACGTTGAAGGCCAGGGCGGCGGCGGCGACCACCACGGTCAGGCGAACGGCGGCGGTGCCGAAGAACGAGGCCCCCAGCACGGCGGCGAAGACCGAGCCGGCGACGATGATGGTGGCCAGGTCGAGCCCGATGCGGCCGGTGGGTATGGGGCGATCGGCCCCCAGGGCCCGGTCTCGGCGGCGGTCGACGATGTCGTTGAGGCCCAGGGTGAAGGCGTAGAGCCCGATGGCCGCGACGGCCCCGCCCAGCAGCAAGAGGGCCAGGGGGGCGGTGCGCATGGGGGCGTTC
>CAYGTM010000161.1:1516-5776 GCA_964352795.1 uncultured Phycisphaera sp. | reverse complement strand
GGCCCTAGAATCGCGGCCCATTGGCATTCGGGCGTGGTCTGGCAGCAGACGGGAGCAGGATTTTGGCGATCTTCGGCGGCAAGAAGAAGAAGGAAGACGAGGGTTCTCCCCCGGCCAACGGCCAGAGCGCGCCCGAGGCGAAGCCTGCTGAGTCCAAGATTTCGGGCAAGGGGGCCGAGCCGGGGCCTTCGTTCAACCCCGAGGCCGCCGAGCGGTTCTTCGAGCACGCCCGCACGTCGCACGAGACGACCAGTTACGAGTATGCCATGAACATGTGGCTGAGCGGGCTGCGTCTGGATCCGTCGAACATCTCGGCGATGGAGAACTTTTTTCGGTCGGCGTCGGCGTTCGCGTCGGCCAACCCCAAGAAGAAGCCCAAGGTCGAGTTGCAGGTCAAGACGCCGGTGGACAAGTTCCTGGCGGCGCTGCTGAACTGGGCCACGCGGCTGACCGACGGCGACGCGGCCATGCGCGCGGGCGAGGCGGCGGCCAACGCGGGACTGGATGAGCAGGGCTACTGGTGCCTGGAACGCTCGATGACGCTGGCCAAAGGTGCCAAGCGGCCCAGCCCGGTGACCTTCAAGAAACTCATGCAACTGTTCGCCAAGGTCGGCGCGTACAACGAGGCCGTCGAGGCGGGCAACATCGCGGTACAGCTCGCGCCGGCGGATAGCGACCTGGCCAGCGCGGTCAAGAACTTCTCGGCCCAGGCGACGATGAGCCAGGGCGGGTATGACCAGGTGGGCGAAGAGGGCGGCTTCCGCAAGAACATCCGTAACGCGGCCCGGCAGCAGCAGTTGCAGGACGAGGAAGCCTTGTCGAAGGGCGAGGGCACGATCGAGCGGCTCATCGAGCGGGCCCGGGCCGACCTGGAAGAGCGGCCCGAGGATCCCCAGGCGCTCACCACGCTTGCCAAGCGGCTGATCGAACGCGGCACGCCCAAGGACGAAAAAGAGGCGTACGAGCTGTACAAGAAGGGGTACCAGCTCACCAAGGAGTTCCGCTTCCGACAGGCGGCCGACGATATCAAGATCCGGGCGTGGCGTCGGCGGCTGATCGCTCTCGAGAAGAAGGCCCTCGAGAACCCCAACGACCAGGCCGTGCAGCAGGAACTCGAGAACGCCCGCAAGGACGTGATGGAAGCCGAAACGAAGGTCTTCGCGGCCCGGGTGGAGGCCTACCCGACGGATATGTCGCTGAAGTTCGAGCTCGGTCGGCTGTACTTCGAGCAGAACCAGTACGAAGACGCTATTGCGAATCTCCAGCAGGCCCAGGGCGAGCCCAAGCTGCGCGTGCGGACGCTGCACATGCTGGCGAAGTCGTTCCTGGCGATGGGCTGGGGCGACGAGGCGGTCACGACCTTCCGGCAGGCTCTCGAAGCCCACGGGCGCGAGAGCGACACCACGGGCATGGAGATCAACTACGGCCTGATGGTCGCGTTGCTCACCAAGGCCACCGATCACCGGGACCTGCAAGCGGCCACAGAGGCGGACAAGATCGCGTCGAGCATTGCCATCCGGGACATCGGGTTCAAGGAAGTCCGCCAGAAGCGCGACGCCCTCAAGGCGCTGCTGGCGGAGCTGCGCCAGGCCTGATTCAGGTGGCCAAGGGCAAGGCGATCGCGATCATCCCGGCCCGAATGGGCTCGACGCGGTTTCCCGGCAAGGCCCTGGCCAACGAGACGGGCAAGCCGATGGTCGTGCATGTGTGCGAGCGGGCCAGGGTGGCCGAGTCGGTCGCCAACGTCGTGGTGGCAACCGACAGCATGGAGATCGTGCGGGCGGTGGAGACGCATGGCTTCGACGCCGTGATGACCAGCGCCGAGCACGAAAACGGGACCAGTCGGCTGGCCGAGGCGGCGAAGACGCTGGGGCTCAACGGCCAGCAACTGATCGTGAACGTGCAGGGGGATGAGCCGGAGATTGATCCAGCGGTGATCGATGCGGCGTTGCTGGCCAAGGTCCAGCGCGTGCTGCCCCATCCGCTGGACACGATGTTTCGAGTTTCGCAGCTTGGCACCGTTGCTACGCCACTGGGTCAAGATGAGGCCATCGACAATCCCAACATCGTGAAAGTCGTCCTTGGCCTGATCGAGCCTGATGTGGGCGTCGGTCGGGCCTTGTATTTTTCACGAGCCGCGATCCCGTGCGACCGGGATGGCGAGAAGGCGACGATACCTCTGCGGCATGTGGGCATCTACGCGTACGACGTGTCTTCCCTTCAGCAGTATGTGAAGCTGCCCTCCACCCCTCTTGAGGAGTGCGAGAAACTCGAGCAACTCCGCTGGCTGGAGCACGGGCTGCCCATCGCCGTGGCCGTCCGGCGGTGCTCCCACCAGGGCATCGACACGCCCGAGCAGTACTCGGCGTTCGTGGAGCGATATCGGGCCGGCGGGGTCAGGCGGCCTTGAAGGGCTTGACCTGCCGCTTGATCTCCGAGCCCGAGGTATCCTTGGCGGTTTCCAGGTCGTAGTGGGCCTGGAGATTCACCCAAAACTCGGGGGTCGTGCCGAAGAAGCGGGCCAGTCGCAGGGCCATTTCGGCGCTGACGCCGCGCTTCGCGTGGATGACCCGACCGATCTGCTGGCGCGAGATGCCGATGGACACGGCGAGTTCATACGCCGTCAGCCCCATGGGCTCGAGGAACTCGAGCGCCAGGACCTCGCCCGGGTGGATCGGCTTGTGCTTGGCATTAGCCATGGTTTCCTCCGATTCAGTCGTGGTAGTCGAGGATGGCCACCCCGTGCGGGCCATCGTCCTTCCACTCAAATACGATCCGCCTTTGGTCGTTGATGCGGATGCTGTGCTGCCCTTCCCGATCGCCCCGAAGGGCCTCCAATCGGTTGCCGGGCGGCACGCGCAAGTCGCCCAACGCCTCGGCGGCATTGAGCATGGCCAACTTGCGGAGGGCCACCCGCTGCAGCCCGGCGTCCATCCGCCTCACGCGCTTGCGATGCCAGAGATCCTCGGTGGTGGCATCGGCGAACGATCGGATCACGGTCAAGTGTAACCAATTTGGTTACTATGTCAAGGGATCGCATCAAGTTGGTCTTTATGCGTTGCGCAGTCCGGCGGGCTCTGGCGAGCGATTGACAGCCCGGCGGTACGTTGCCCGCCTATGCTCTCTGGTGCCCGACCAACGATCTTCGAAGCACGCGAATGACCCTTCCCCTGACGACTGGCCCATGCCGGTGGGTGCCGAACCCGCCCGGTCGGATCGGACGTTGGGCGAGGACGCACGCCGCCGCCGCGCGGACGAGCTGTTGGTGCAAGCCTCCGAGGGGAGCCTGACCACCGAGTTTTATTCGCCCGTGCCCCCGGGGTATCGGCGTGGCCGCACGAAGTACGTCGCCGTCCTCGGCACGGTGATGAGCGGGCTTGGCAAGGGCATCTTCGCGGCCAGTGCGGCCAAGCTGCTCAAGGACAAGGGCCTGTGCGTGGCGCCCATCAAGATGGAGGGCTACCTGAACATCGATTCGGGCACGCTGAACCCCTACCGCCACGGCGAGGTGTTCGTGCTCGACGACGGCACCGAATGCGACATGGACCTGGGCACCTACGAACGGCTGCTGGCCCAGAACCTGAGCCGTCGGAACTTTACCACCTCGGGGCAGATCTTCAGCGAGGTGCTCGAGCGCGAGCGGCTGGGAGACTACTTGGGGCGTGACGTGCAGATGATCCCGCACGTCACGGGCGAGGTGAAGCGCAAGCTGCGCGAGCTGGCGATGTATGGTGATGGATCGGGTCGGCCGGCGGATGTGGTGTTCGTCGAGGTGGGCGGCACCGTTGGCGACTACGAGAACGGGTTCTACATTGAAGCCCTGCGCGAGCTGGCCTTCGAGGAAGGGCCCCGCTCGGTGTGCTTCGTGGCGTTGACGTACGTCATCGAGGCCCGGGTGCTGGGCGAGCAGAAGTCCAAGGCGGCCCAGTTGGGCATCCAGCGGCTCATGGAAGTGGGCATCCAGCCCCACATGATCGCCTGCCGGTGCGACAACCCGGTGACCGGGCAGGCGATGCAGAAGATCGCCATGTACAGCAACGTGCCGATGCGGCGGGTGTTCTCGATGCACGACCGCGAAAGCATCTATCTGATCCCCGAAGAGATGCGGCGTGACGGGCTGGACCGCGAGATCTTGAGCGTCCTCGACCTGCACGACCGGGTCGACATGGGCCAGGAAGACCGCGAGCGCGAGCGGTGGCGGGCGTTTGTCCGCGGGCTGACGGGCGAGCCCGAGCACACCATCCGGATCGCGCTGGCCGG
>CAYGTM010000161.1:0-1506 GCA_964352795.1 uncultured Phycisphaera sp. | reverse complement strand
TCCACCGACCTGCTCGATGCCTACGCCCCGATCGACAAGGCCATCGAGCATTGCGCGGCCAACCTGCGGGTCAATATCGAGGTCGAACGCTTCGACACCACCGACCTGAGCGAGGCCCGTATTGCCGAGGAACTGGCCGACATCGACGCCGTGATCGTGCCCGGCGGGTTCGGCGCCCGCGGTGTTGAGGGCAAACTGGCGGTGGTGAAGCACTGCCGCACAACCGGCCTGCCGTACCTGGGCATCTGCCTGGGCTTCCAGGTGGCGGTGATCGAGTATGCCCGCAACGTGCTGGGGCTCGAAGGCGCAGGGTCGGCCGAGTTCGACCCCAACTCGCCCCACCCGGTCATCAGCGAGTTGCCCGAGCAGAAGAAGATCGAGGGGCTGGGCGGTTCGATGCGTCTTGGCGCCCAGGACGTTGTTCTGGCCGCAGACTCGCTCGCGTCATTCCTGTACTCCGGCCGCCAGAGCATCCGCGAGCGGTTCAGGCATCGGTACGAGGTCGACCCGGGGTACATCGAGCGGCTGACCGAGGCCGGGCTGGTGTTCAGCGGGAAGCACCCGGCCCAGCCGATCATGCAGGTGCTCGAACTCCCCCAGCCCGGGCACGACGAGCAGCAGGAAGGCCCGACGCACCCGTACTTCATCGCGGCCCAGTTCCACCCCGAGTTGACCGGCCGGCCTCTGGAGCCCCAGCCGATGTTCATGGGCCTATGCGCGGCGGCAATTGCGCGGCGGGTGGCCGTCGGGCCCAGGCCGGGCGAGGGTGAGGTGGCCAAGGAGGTCTCGCCGCTGGTCAAGCGGTGGTTGCGGACGCCGAGGAAGCGGACGCAGCCGGCGTGAAGGGGAGAGCCCGGGCTTGCGCCGGGGCCTCGTTATTCCACGGTCATTTCGAGTGATCTGAGCGATGCCAGCAGCACCAACGACGCGAAACGCCCGGGGCGGCCCATGCCGACCTGGGCGTTGTGTGTGAGAGTCTGGGCGTAGAGGTCGGCCTCGATATCTCCCCCCACGGCGAGCGAGGCGAAGGCGTTGACGGCCCAGGGATGGGCCGTGGCGTTGTCGGGTTGGAGTTCCTGCACGCACCACGAGGCCGCGGACTCGGCGCGACGGGTGAAATGCGGCTCGCCGCGCTGGACGCCAAGGGTCCACAGGGCCTGGATGGCGGCCAACTCGCGCTCGGTCCAGACCTCGATGGCGGCCTCGCCCCGGCTGGGGGCTGTGGCGTCCTGGAGGGGGCCAGTCGGGGCGAGGGTGCGCTCATCGAACTGGGCGTCGTTGGCCAGGGCGTGCCACAGGGTGAGGTCGAGGCCGGCGTCAGGCGATGGCGCGGTGGCATGGCCCAAGAGCCAGGCCAGCAGCGGGCGGTCGACGGATCGCCGATGGCCGGCCTCGTCGGCGAAGGTGGCTGGGTCGATCTCGGCCAGGGGATCGGGGCCGACGATGGCTCGCAGGCGGGCGATCCAGGGTTGGGGTCGGCTTTCGAGCAACGGCTGGTCCTGTAAC
>CAYGTM010000160.1:0-5793 GCA_964352795.1 uncultured Phycisphaera sp. | reverse complement strand
CAAACACACCGTGAAGTTTTGTGATATGGCGCAAAATGGCGTGTAATTTCGTGCGATTCTGGGTATGTTGGAAGCACTCGTGGCCGTGTTCTCGGCCGCTATGGATCGGTGTCCTCGAACCAAAGGATCGCACCATGACCCTGTTCCATCCGACCGTTGCCTCCCTCCTGCTCGCCGCCGGCCTGGGCCTGTCCACGGCCTACGCCCAGGTGCAGAAGGTAGCGTACACCACCGACGACGACGATCCGTTCGGCTCTCGCAACACCGACGCGGGCATCAGCGTGAACCACCAGGGCGTGGTGACCACCGCCAACATGCGCGTGTCGCTGTTCAGCCGGAGCGGCACGCTGCGGGACACTCGACAGGTGGGCGGCACCAACCCCAACCCCTGGCCATTCAGCCGTGTCGACACCTCGACCACGTTGGGCCCCAGCCGATTCTTTGATCCGCAGACGGTGTACCACCCCCAGTCCGGGCGGCTGTGGATGGTGTACAGCGAGGAGAATGCCACGGCTGGGTCGGGACAGAACAACATCTCGCCGCTGCACATCGCCGTGTCGAAGGACATGGTGAGCTCCAACGTGCTGGACACCTTCGACGAAGAGGACTGGTGGTACTACACCGGCACGAGCGGATCGCGGACGTTCTTCAATCTTCAGGGCGGCTTGACCAAGTACCGCAATGAGGAAGGCCTCCACGAACCATTCGGGGACGACCCGTTCGTCGGCCTTGTCGACAAGCCGCACGTCGCGGTCGATGAGCGGGCGGCCTATGTGTCAATCAACGGAAGTGAGATCATCACGGGCGGCGGCAGCTTCAACGCCATCGCCATCATCCCCACCGCCCATGGCAGCGGCGGCTCGCTGTCCATCCTCGATGGCGACAAGCCAGCCCCAAACGACATCGTGTTCCTGCGGAACACCGATCTTCGTCCAGCACGCGACGATCACGATCGGCACTACACCGTGCAGGAGCCCTTCGAGCAGGTCGAGAACGCCCAGTTCTTCATCAGCCTCGTCGCCGCCGGCGTGGACGGAGACCCGACGGATTCGATCCGTCTGGGCGGGCTGTGGTTCAACGAGTTACCACCACCCGCCGAATCCCAGTGGGAATACTCGCAGCGCGTGGAGACGACCACCTCCACCGTGCCCGAGGACCTGGAACTGGATGCCAACTTCTGGTTTCGGGGGGGCGCAGTTCCCGGTGGCGGAAGGTATCAGCCGGTCACTCCCGATGCTGGATTCCGTCCCAACGTCGACCTCGCGGCCGCATTCTTTTCCGGCGGCGTGCTCGTGAAGGACAACACCGGGGCGTGGCGCATCTTCGCCGTGCACCATGTGCGGCCGGTAAACATGCCCGGCGTGGCCCAGAACCAGTGGGTCGTCCAGTGGTACGTGATCGATCCCAAACTGGACACCTTCCGCTCGGTGAACCCGCTGACCGGGTCGACCCCGTCCATCGCGTGGAAGCCCGAGGTCGTGGCCGCGGGCCGGCTCGACACCGCGGGCGACCGCTACCACGGCGTCATCGGCGTGACCCAGCAGGGCGTGGCCTATATCGAGTACACCTACTCGAGCGCCACCGTGTGGCCCGAAGTGCGCCGCGCGACGCTCAACAGCGACTATGACGGCATCGTGCCCAACAGTGAGATGACGGTCCGTACCGGCCCGTCGTACGCGTATACCGGCGCCGTCAACGGCTGGGCCGACTTCGCCGACATGCAGGCCGACCCGGTGACCGGCTGCGCGTTCTGGTCGACGCACACGCTGGTGCATCCCCCGGCCGACACGACCTATCCCAACGACGAGCGTGACGTCTGGCTCTTCCAAACACTGCACAACTGCAACAACTCGAATCTGAACTTCGACGAGGGCACCGACCTCTACGACATGGCGATGTTCAACAGCCTCTATTCCGCCGGCGCCCGCCGCGTGGACATGAACGTCGATGGCCAGACCGACTCGACCGACGCGGCGCTCTACGACGCCGCCTACGAGGCGGCGACCGCGCCGTAAGCGGTCCGGCATCCCGATCGACCCAACGGGCCCGCCAACGCGGGCCCTTTTGCATTCACCTGCCGTCCCACAAGGAACGCGGGTCCGGATATGAAAACCGCCCCCGGCGGCCCGCCAGCGGCCTCCCGGACGCCAACGCACGCCCGCGGGCGTGCGCGGTGGGCTCGCGGGGGCGTCACGCGGATCGCTCGCACGCCGCGTCACCGGGCCCGTGCTCTGGCGCATCGTGCCCGAACTCTTGGGGCACGATGCGCTGGGCCAGGGGCGACCGGCGGGGGCGTGTTGGCCCAGTTCTCGGGCGTGCGAGCGGCGAGTTCCAGGGTGAAAGCGGCGGTGTGCGGCGTGCGCCCGGGGCGAACTCAAGTGCGGGCGGGCATGGGCCGATGGCGTGGCATGGGCGCCGGCGTGGCGCGGTCGGGCGCGAAACCGAGAAGGAACTCCATCATGGCGCGGCGGGCGGACAAGCGGCAGCGGGCGTTCATCAAGGACATGAAGGTCCTGGCCGAGCACTGGCAGCAGGCCGACCCGGCGAGTTTTGGCCTGACCGAGCAGCAGGCTTTGGCGCTCATCGAGAAGTACCAGGCCGCGGCCGAGTCGCTGCGACAGGCCGAGAACGCGCGGAGCATCGCCAAGGCCCGCACGATCGAGAACCGCACACGCATGGGCGCGCTGCGCAAGGAGTTCGGCGCGCTCAGCGAGATCATCGACGGCGTGGCCAAGTCGACCGGCGACAAGAACGTGTACGCGCGGGCCCGCATCGCCAAGCCCGACCGCCGCGCCCCGCTGCCGGCCCCGCCCGCGCCAACTCGGTTCAAGAAGCGCGTGCGCAACGACGGGTCCATCCAGGTGCGGTTCGAGATCGACGACGAGGGACGCGGCGGGCTGGTGTACGAGGTCGCGCGCCAGCTCGAGACGCTCGACGGCGGCCGGCAGCCCATCGAGTTTCTGGAGGTCATCGCCGAGAAACGCTTCATCGACCGCGACGTGCCCGAGGGCCTGCGGGCGGTGCGCTACCTGGTCCGGGCCATGCGCACCAACGGGGCCCGCAGCGACTGGGCCCAGGGGGCAATGGTGTTCTTCGGGACCCAGAAGAGCGGCACGGGCCAGACACGCCGCACGCGCGACGCACGGCAAGATCGGCCGGCCACAGCACTGGCGAACTAGCCGGGTTGGCGCCACTGGATACCCGGCGCGTCAACGCTCGGGAGCGGTGGGCATCGCCTCGATGGACTCGAACCATGGTTCGGTGAAGCCGGGGTGCACCCGCCGCAGGAACGCCTCGGCCAGCTCCGCCTTGGCGTCGATCCGCGGGAAGCCGTGTCGCACGGCTCGAAACGCGGGCTCGTTGACCAGCACTTCGGTGATGTACAGCACCACGTCCTTGTCCAGGACGCTCCGGCCGTACTCCCCCAGGAATCCCTCGCGAAGGTCGCGCAGCGTCCAGCTCGTGCTGGCCTTGCCGGCCTTGACGGCGGCGACCGAATCGCCCGAATACTCGAAGCCGGCCGGGTTGGCCGCCAGCCATGCTTCGGTCGGGAACAGGTGCTCGTACGTCCTGAAGATCAGCGTGCCCAGCTCGGAATAGAACCATCGCTGGAGCTCCAGTTCGCCCAGGCGCCCCTCCTCGCGACGGAAGGCAACATAGACCGTGTTCCCGCCGGGCCAGGCCGTTCCGCCAGCCGGGATGCCATAGACCCGCATCGACGCGAACAGGTACACGCGCGTGGGGTTCTGGTCGAAGTATCCCCGCGGGAACGACGCCGCGGCGTGGTGCAGCGCCTCGCGGGCCCTGTCGAACCCATCGTCGCTGAGTTCGGTGGCGGTGAAGTCGATCCCCTCGGACAGCCACCGCGCTGGCACCGAGCCCTCGCCCAGCGTGCGATGGACCGACAACCCGGGCAACGCCCAGCGCACGGGCCCCGGACGGCCGGAGTCTGGGATCGGACGCGACGACTGGCAGCCGATCAGCCACAACGCCAGGGTCCCGATGAGGGCTCCCTTGAAGATCCAACCCATGGCGTCATCCCCCGCCGACCGTGTCGCAGCCCCGACAGTCTATGGCCGACCCCGCGAGGCGCCCTTGGCCGCGTCGACACGGTTGGACACGATCTCTGGATCGGGTAGCATCGCGGCCGGATCACCCGATCCTGACCCCGAATCCCGACCTTCCGGAGCCCACCCATGACCACCCGCGACGTCGACGCCCTGTTCGAGCACATGACCACCAAACTCGACCACCAGATGGAGGACGAGATGGAGTGGATCTTCTCGATGGTCCACGAGGACACCGCCCGGCTCGAGAAGGTGGGCGAGACGCTGGTGGACGAGTTCGAGGTCGACCTGGTCGCCTGCGAGCTCAACGACGACCAGGGCAAGCCCACGGGCGAGCGCGTCGACCTCTTGATCTCGATGATCGCCGCCCTGAAGCCCGAGGAGGTCAAGGCCCTCTCGGCCCGCTTCGAGTCGCTGGCCGGAGAGCACGGCGTGCAGTACGAGGGCGTCGCCTGCACCGACCCCTTGCCCGAGGACTTCTTCGACTGGCTCGAGCTCGAGGACGCCCAGTGGCGCCTCAAGCACCTGGCCGAGAGCGGCTGGCCCGAGGGCGAGTCGATCCCCTACATCTTCGCCGTCGAGTGCGAGGACATGGCCCAGGCCAAGCGGGTGGGCGCGGCCTTCGAGGCCGACGGGCTGGACGGCAAGCTCGACGACGTCGAGATCATCGACGACCCCGAGCAGGGCACGGGCGTGGCCGTGCAGATGGACGGCGTGCACGACGAGGCCGTGCTGGCGTCGGCGTACGCGTTGGTCGAGGTGATCGTGAAGGCGGCGGGCGGGACGCTGCTGGGCGTGCAGTTCTTTGGGGATGAGGATGAGGACGAAGATGGCGAGGGCTGATCACTCACGTTCGTCGGCGGTCCTGATGAGCCGCCCCTGATACGTGACACACGCGTGGCTCATCGTGGAGAGCGAAGTACGTTCGAACAGCGTGCGGATGATCCGGGCCACGTCGCTACCGCCGAACGCCCGGTGGTACCGCACTTCGATCGCATCTGGCTTGAGCATGGCCGCCATGGCGTTGCCGCGATAGTTGTCCTCGTACGAGATGCCCTCGGCCTTCATCGTGTTGTGCTGGATGGGCGTCGGGAAGGCGATGAAGCCGCGGTCGTTGAAGACGAGTTTGGCGTGATGGATGCGGCCTTCAGCCAGTTGCGTGAGGATGTCGGCACCGATCTGGATCATCGCGCGTCCCAGGCGGCCTTGAATGTTTGGCTGACGCGCTTCGGCCACACGACCGACGGCTTGTGCTTCACGACATACGCCACGAGGCGTTTGGCCTTCTCCGCTGTGGATGGCTCGAACATGATAAGTTCGGTCAGAACCCATGCGCTGTCTTTACCGGCATAGAGCACCTCCTCGAACTGGTCCGGGGAGTAACGCTCGAGCACATATCGCCGCTTGGCGAGCGTAAGCAACGCCTCTTCCACCTCGTCCACGAGCCTGAAGAGCATGCGATCGCTGAGCGCCTGGTGCCCGAGGACCATAACCGACACGCCGCGTTCAAGCAGGTCGGCAGCGACATCATCGGCGATCGCCGTTGAGATTCTCGGCAGGACGTTGTCCCAGAACGTTTCTTCCCAGGGCTGGCCCTTGACCGCAGCGTGGATCCGACGCATCAGGCGATCGATGACCACAGATGACGGGGGAACATCCCAGAACCTTCCCTGGTACGTGTTCACCGGCCCGGGTATCGTCATGGATGCCACCTCGTGGTGGGAGA
>CAYGTM010000159.1:0-5845 GCA_964352795.1 uncultured Phycisphaera sp. | reverse complement strand
GCCTCTATCAGCCCCATGCCGCGGGTGGGGGATACTACCTGGTCGATCGGCGATTGGAGGGCGTGCGTGCGTCGGTGGCCCGGCTCGACCTGGTGTTGCTGCTGTCGATGCTGGGCGTGTACTTCCTCATCGCCGCCGCCCTCGAGGTCTTCGTGCTGCCCCGGCATGTGTACCAGCCCATCCGCCGCCTGCTTCGCGCCGATCTGGCCGTCCACCAGGGCGACCGCTCGGGCGAGCTGATCGATCCCAGATTCATGCCCCAGGACGAGCTGGGCGAGATCATGCGCAGCCGGAATCGGTCGATCGCCGCTCTCCGAAGGAACGAGGCCGAGCTGGCGCGCACGCTGGCCGAGTTGGAGCGCGTGGCCGGCGACCTCAAGCGCAAGAACCACCTGCTCGAGAACGCCCGACGCAACCTGGCCGACGCCGATCGCCTGGCGTCGCTTGGCATGTTGAGCGCCGGCATCGCGCACGAGATCAACACGCCGCTGGCGGTGTTGAAGGGCCTGGTGTGCGAGATCCAGGACACCCAGGGTGCGCCCGTGGCCGAGAGCAAGGCCAACCTGATGCGCCGCGTGGTCGATCGGCTCGAACGGCTGGGTGAGGGCCTGCTCGACTTCGCCCGCGTGCGTTCGCCCAGGGTGGCTCGGGTCGAGGTCGCCGCGTTGGTGCGCCAGGCGCTGGAACTGCTGAGCCTGGACGACCCGGTCCGCCGCGTGCGCGTGGACGATCGGGTGCCCAAGGGCCTGGGCGTGCCGTGCGACGGCGACCGCATGGTGCAGGTGCTGGTGAACCTGGTGCGCAACGCGGCCGAGGCGCTGATCGAGGGTGGGGGGGTCGAGAACGAATCGAGAGGCCCAACCATCACGATCACCGCCGAATCGCTGACGCGCGAGGGCTCGGGCTGGGTGAGCATCACCATCGTCGACAACGGCCCGGGCATCCCCGCCGACCTGCTGGCGAGCCTGTTCGAGCCCTTCGTGAGCTCGCGGCTGGACGCCAAGGGCACGGGTTTGGGTTTGGCGGTGGCCGACGGCATTGTCCGTGAGCACGGCGGGGTGCTGATCGCCCGCAATGGAGAGCGGGGCGGTGCCGAGTTCGAGGTGCTGCTGCCGGCGTTCGAGACGTGAGTCTCTTCACCGGGCCGAGAGCGTCCTGATCTTGCGAGACACGGTATGGGATGCCGATGGAGTTGGAGGCATCACCAAGAAGTTGCAAGATCCTTTGCGTTTTGGTGTACACGCCCATGATCGCGTGTGGCGAACGATCCGCCGTTACCCGCTGGCCTTCTTCTTCGTCGCGGCCTTCTTCGCCACCTGTTTGGCCGTCTTCTTGGCCATCTTCTTCGTGACTTTCTTTGTGGTCGTCTTGGCGATAGGTTTCGTTTCGGATGCCGCCGCTTCGATTGTGGCTGTCACGGCCGGCTTCGCCTCGGCCTGCGACGCCGCCTTCTTTGTGGGGGGCTTTGTGGTGGGCTTCGAGTTTGTCCGGTCGGCCAGGTCCTGCATCAGCGTCGCCAGCCGATTCAACTGCTCGACGCTCGACGGGGCCGCCGGCTTGCTGATGGCCGCCCGGGTTTCCTTCTCGACCTGCCTCGCCGCGTCGATGTCCTCGCGCAGCGCCAGCCTGGCCCGCTCGGCCCGCGCCCCCTCGGCGCTCAGCGCCGTCAGGCTTTCCTTGAGCTCGCCCTTGAGACGGGTTTCGAGCGTCTTCCATGCTTGTTCGAGGGCTTGGCGCGCCTGCATGGCCTTGGCGTCGAGCTTCTCGGTCTCGATCCTGGTTTTATGGATCGCCTTCTCGGCGGCCTTGTCCGCCGCCGCGGTGGTCTTCGCTTCGGCGCGCTGCTCGGATGCTTCGATCAACTCGGCCAGGGCCGCCCGCTTGTGCTCGGCCTGCTCGGACGCGGCCTTCAACGCTTCAAGGTGCCGCTGCACCTCGGTCGCCGGCGCGCGCATGGCCTCGTCCAGTTCCGACCGCCGCTGGGCGAGTTGCCCCTCGGCCTGCTCGCACAGCTTGGTCGCCAGCGTGATGGACTGCTGCAACCCGTCACGCTGCTCGACCAGCCGATCGAGCCACAGCGCGGCACTCTCGATGGATTCGCTGAGCGCCTTGCGGCTCTCCTCGGCCTGCCGTCGGGCCCGCTCGCCCGCTGTTGCCACGTCGTCCATTCGTTCCATGGCGGCATTGGCTTCGTGGGCCACGGCCGCCAGCGTGCCCTGGGCCGGCTTGGCCTGCCCGGCCCCGGTGGCCTCGAGCAACGCCTCGGCCTTGTCGCACAACGCCTCGACGCTTTCGAGCCCGAGGTCGAACACGCCTCGCGCCTTCGCGTCGGCGTCGCTCGCGCGGGCGTGGGCCGCGTCGCCCGCCGCGCTCGCCGCTTCCAGCTTGGGCATGATCTCGTTCTCGAGGCGCTCGGCCACGGCGTCGGCCTGCGCGCTGGCCGCCGCGCCGCGCGCGTCGATCATCTGGGCCAACCGCTGCTCGGCGGCGCTCACCAGTTCGTCCACGCGAGCCGTGAGCTCGCCCACGCGCTCGGCCAGCGCGGCCTCGGCCGCCGAGCGTTCGGTGGCGATGGCCTCGACCGTCTCGCCCCGGGCCACCCCGATGGCGTGGGTCGCGCTGGCGTGGTCCCCGGCGATGGCATCCTGTGCCTCGGTGTGCTGGGCCTTGATGGCTTCGAGCCCGGCCGACGCCTCGCCCTTGGCCTGGTGGGCGGCCCGGTCGAGGGCCTCGACGGCCTTGGCCCGCGTCTCGGCCAGCTCGCCCCGGCCCCGGTCGACGAAGGTCGTCAGCGTCTCGCCGCGATCGTCCAACTCGGCGGCCCGCTTGTCGGCCACTTCCTCGATCCGCCCGATCGCCTCGTCGGCCGCCGCCGACCCGGCCTCGAAGATGCGGTGCCGGGCCCGGTCGTCCATGTCCTTGATTCGCTGCTCGGCCGTCACCGCCCGCTCGGCCGCCGCCTCGGCCCGCTTGGCCACGGCCTCGGCGCTCTCCAGCCGCTGGGTGAGGGTGCCCAGCATCTCCCCGGCCCTGGCCAGCTTGGTATCGACGGCGGGCAGGACCTCTCCGATCGCCCGCAGCGTGCGGCTGGCGTCGACCGCCGTCCGCCGGAGGTGCTCGCCCTCGCTGGTGGCCGCCGCCAGCAGCTTGCGCAGGGCCTGGGCATAGTCCTCGAAGGCCACCCGATCGACCACCCTCGGCGACACGAACACCTCGCCAGCCGTCCGCACGCGGGGGTAGTCGGCCTGCCCGGGAGCGGCGTCCTTGGCCTCGATCTGGGTTCCGCCGGCCGTTCGGGTGGGCGTGTCGGTGGGCATGGGGTGTCTCCTGGTGTCGCCAAGCCATCGGCAAGGCTCGGGAGCGGCCTGCAAAGAGGGGCCTCGATGCTATCCGGGCAAGGGGGTTCCCGAAACGCCTTGCAAACGACAGCCGTAGAGTCAGGTGATGTTCCGGCCGATCCGCAAAGATACGCCGAAGGGCAAGGCGGCCCAGACGCTGCAACTGGGCAAGTTGTGCGTCTTCGTATTTACGCCGGGCAACGCGATGATCTACCTGCTGAGCGGTCTGACCCAGCAAGAGGGTGTTCGGCCATTGCTCGACGATCCAGGGTCCGCGTTCCCGGTAATGGTGTTGGTGCCGTCCATTACCCTTCTCATTGGGCTGATGCTCATGTACGACGGCTGGTGGAACATGCGCCGCCTCTCCTAGCGCTTTACATCTGGCCTTCCGCCAACCGCCTGAGTGCCGCCAGTGTGTCCGCCTCATCCACCTTCTTATCCTCGCGCCACCTCAGGATCCTCGGAAACCGCACCGCCAGCCCGCTCTTGTGGCGCGCCGACACCTGCACGCCCTCGAACCCAAGCTCGAAGACCAGCTCGGGCTTGACCTCGCGCACCGGCCCGGCCCGGCGCACCGTGTTGCGGCGGATCCAGTGGTCGACGCGCTCGATCTCCTCGTTCGTCAGCCCGCTGTACGCCTTGGCGAAGTTGACCAGCTCGCCCTGGTGCCAGAGCGCGAAGGTGTAGTCGGTGTAGAGCCCCGCCCGCCGGCCGCTGCCGTGCTGGGCCATCACGAGGACCGCGTCGAGGGTCATGGGGCCGATCTTCCACTTCCACCAGCCCGTGCCGCCCTCGGGCTTGGTGCGGCCGATGCCGTAGACGCCGTCGAGGTGCTTGAGCATCAGCCCCTCGACCCTTCGCTCGCGGCTTGATTCGCGCAGCATGGCGAGCCCTTCCCACGCCGGCTCGTCCACCGGCTCGGTCGCCGCGATGGTGGGGGCGGGCAGGTCGAGATAGCCGAGGATGTTCCGCCGCTCCCGTAGCGCCGAGCCGCGTACGTCGTGCCCCTCGAATCGCAGCACGTCGAACGCGCGCAGCACGATCCGCCTCGAATCGAACAACGGCAACTGCCCCGCCGTCTTCGCCTTGCGATTCAGCCGGGTCTGGAGGAACGAGAACGGCGCGGGCTTGTCGCCCTCCCATCCCAGCACCTCGCCATCGAGCACCGTCCCGCCCGGCAGTGCCTTGGCCGCCGCCAGGATCTCGGGGAATCGCTCGCCCACGTCCTCCTCGCCCCGCGACCACAGCATGGGCGGGCCATCGTGCGGCACGACGAGCTGGGCCCGGATGCCGTCGTACTTCCACTCTGCCAGCCAGTCGTCACGATCTCCGAGCACGTCACCGGGCTTGTCGTCGAGCTGGTGGGCGAGATAGAACGGTAACGGCCTGGCGATGTCCTCGCCGGCGTCCTCGGAAGTTATACTCCGGTACCACTCGGCCGTCGGGTCCATCCGCCCGCTCATGCGGGCCGCGACGATCGCAGGCTCCAGTTCGTGCGCCATCGCGATGGCGCGGACGACCAGCTTCTTCTGCACGCCCACGCGCAGCCCGCCGCGGATGAGCTTTTGGTAGACGTACCGCTGCCGGGCGTCCATTTCTCTCCATGCGTCGAGGATGATCGCCCGTCGGGCCGCGTCGTCGCTGGTCGCCAGGGGCACGATCGAGGTCTCGTAGAGTTCTGTCAATGAGGCATAAGTCCCCTTTCCCTGGTCGGGCAGCAGCAACGCGATGGTCTCGCTGAAGTCGCCCACCTGCGCGTAGCAGGCGTCCACCAGCCACCCTGGCAGCCTGGTGATCTCCAACGTCATCTGATACAGCAGCTTCGTCGGCACCGTCCGCAGCACGCGCTGGCCGCTGAGGAAGTACGCCGCGATGGCCGCGTCGTTCGGCGCCGCATCGCGGAAGTACGAAGCCATCGCCGCCAGCTTCTCGCCCGTGGCGGTCGTCGAGTCGATCGCGTCGTACAGCTTGGTGAAGGCGCGCACCTACTCGCCCTCACTCGCGTCGTTGCTGGCGACCTCTTCCTCGCCTTCGCCCCGGTACCGCGTCGGCACCACGAAGGTCTCCAGCCCCCGGCTCTCTGCCAGGTACCGCGCCAGCGGCTCGCTCGCCCCGTGCGTGACGCCCACGCTTTTCGCCCCGCTCGCCTCGACAATCCTCAGCAGCCCCGGCCAGTCGGCGTGGTCGCTGATGATGCAACCATAATCGAAGCTCCGCCACCGCCGCCGCCCGCGCACCAGCATGAACCCGCTGGCCATGCTCGTCCGCGTCGAGCCGAAGCTCCGAAGCCAGGGCGAGCCCAAAATCCCCGGTGGTGCGATGATCATCGCCACGCCGCGAAGGCCCTTGCGCGCCCTCTGCGTGGTGTGCACCACCTCGGGCAGCTCGACGCCTTCGTTCTTATAATCGGGCAGCAGCGTCTCGATCGCCCCGTGCACGCCGATGGGCCCGATGGATGGGTCCCGCCCCGCGCGCACCCGCTGCGAGTTCCCGAGCCCGTACGCCAT
>CAYGTM010000158.1:0-5859 GCA_964352795.1 uncultured Phycisphaera sp. | reverse complement strand
TGCCGCAGGGATTTACATCGATCCCATTCGCGTGCGAGCCCCTGCCCAAACTGCCGTCGGCGCCAGACGGCGGGCTCATCGGCAGCAACTTCGAGCGCAAGTTCGCCGAGCTTGGCGCCACCCCGCGCGGGGCCATCCTGCGCAAGCACGGGGACGCGAGATGACCGCGCGCCCGGCGGTGGTCCTTCTCAGCGGCGGGCTCGATAGCGCAACCTGCCTGGCCCTCGCGCGCCGGGAGGGTTTTATCTGTCACGCGCTCACATTCGACTACGGCCAGCGGCACAAGGCTGAGATCCGTTGCGCCGAACGCATCGCCCGACAACTTGGTGCCAAATCGCACACCATCTACACGCTCGACGTTGGGCCCTTCGCCGGCTCGTCGCTCACCACGGGCGGTGAGGTGCCCAAGGACCGGGACGCGCCCGGCGAGGGCGATATTCCCTCGACCTATGTGCCGGCCCGCAATCTCGTGTTCCTCTCCATCGCCACGGCCTATGCCGAGACGCTGGGCGCCAACGACGTGTTCATCGGCGTGAACGCGGTGGATTACTCGGGCTACCCCGATTGCCGGCCCGATTTCGTCGACGCCTTCGCGCGAGCCGCCACGCTGGCGACACGCCGGGGCACGCAGGAGGCCAGCCCGCTGTGCGTGCGCACGCCCTTGCTTCGGCTCAGCAAGGCCGAGATCGTGCGCGCGGGGCTGGATGCGGGCGTCGATTTTGCGCTCACCACCTCGTGCTATGACCCGCACGATGGCGCTGCCTGCGGGCACTGTGACGCCTGCATCCTGCGCCGGCGCGGGTTCGAGGCTGCGGGTGTCGCCGACCCGACGAGGTACGCATGAGCAAAGCCTCCCTGCCGATCGCCGAGACGTTCGTGTCCATCCAGGGCGAGGGCAAGCTGACGGGCGTGCCCTCGTGGTTCGTGCGCGTGGCGGGGTGCAACTTGCGGTGCTCATGGTGCGACACGCCCTACGCGAGTTGGGAGCCCAAGGGCGAACAGAGAACGATCGAGGATCTGCTCGACGAGGTAAACGCGTCGGGCATCCGACACGCCGTGCTGACCGGCGGCGAGCCGATGATCTTCGAGGCCATCACCGCCCTTTCGCGCGGCCTGGCGGGCATGGGCGTCCATGTGACCATCGAGACCGCCGGTACCGTGCATCGGCCCGTGCATTGCGACCTGCTGAGCCTGAGCCCCAAACTGGCCAACAGCACGCCGGTCGATGACCCGCGAGACCCGACCGGTGCGCTGGCTGTCCGTCACGAGCAGAAACGATTGAACTTCAACGCCCTCAACGCCTTGCTGGCCGACCACCCTCAGCGGCAGGTCAAGTTCGTGGTGGCCTCGGTGGCGGATCTTCCCGAGATCGACGCCATTTTGGAACGGCTGTCCGGCGTGGCTCCACAGGACGTGCTGCTGATGCCCGAGGGGGTGACCAGCCCCGACCCGGCCGCCCTGGGCTGGCTTGTGGAAACCTGCGTGGCGCGCGGTTGGCGATATTGCCACCGGCTCCACATCGAACTATTTGGCAACCGACGGGGAACATGACCCGAACATACACTTATCGACGGTAATGGTCACCCCGCGCGTCCCATGAAAGGGGGCGAACACAGGTGGGGGCTGGCCAATACAGTCTCCAGACTACAGGAGGTGCGCATGTCGATCAGGACGACCGTGCTGTGCGCTGCCGTGATGGTGGCCTTGACCGGAATCGCTGCTTCGCTGCTGCCCAAGGACGCGGGCGCGGTCCAGCGTGGGGATGCTTCCGAATCGGGGCTGGTGTTTGCCACGCCCAAGGACTCCCCGGGTGCCGACGTGCCCGCGGCGGTCCAGGCCGACGTGGCCTTTGCCGGCAGCCTCAGCCGCGTGTTCCGCCATGCTTCGCAAAACATCGAGCCGTCGGTGATCCATATCCAGACCGCCCGCCGCTTGTACCGCACGGTGCGCGATCGGTTTGGCCGCCTCGTGCGTCAAGAAGAGGCCCTGCCCGCAGGCGTGGGCTCGGGCGTGATCGTGACCGCCGACGGGTACGCCCTCACCAACCACCACGTCGTGCAGGGTGCCGACGAGATCCGCGTGACGCTGGCCGACGGGCGAGAGGTGACGGCCGAACTCGTGGGTTCGGACCCCGGCACCGACCTGGCCGTGCTGCGATTGGAGGCGTCGAACCTGACGCCCGCGCGCATCGCCGACAGCGATGGGTTGCAGGTGGGCGACTGGGTGGTGGCGGTGGGCAGCCCGTTCGGCCTCGACCACACCGTGACGGCAGGCATCGTGAGCGCCAAGGGACGCAGCGGGCTGGCCCCGCGCACGGCCTCCCGCCAGCGCGTCGACCGATTCGAGGAGTTCATCCAGACCGACGCGGCCATCAACCCCGGAAACAGCGGAGGGCCGCTGGTCAACCTGCACGGCGAACTGGTGGGCATCAACTCGATGATCGCCTCGTCCGCGGGCGGCGGGTCGGTGGGCATCGGCTTTGCCATCCCCAGCGCCATCGCCACCAGCGTATTCGAGAACATCCGCGAGACGGGCCGGCTCGAGCAGGGCTTCCTGGGCGTCAACGACTTGGAGAACACCACCGACGTGGCGGCCGAGACGGGCCAGCAACTACCCGTGGGCGTATATGTTCCGACGGTCATCGAAGGTGGACCGGCCGACGTGGCGGGTGTCTTGCCGGGCGACATCATCACCGCCATCAACGGCCGACGCACCGAGAACTTCAACCGCCTGCGCAATCTCGTGGGCCTGACGCGCCCGGGTACGCCCATCACGCTCCAGATCGTCCGCGATGGGCAGTTGCTGGAACTTGAAGCCGAGGTGGCCGGCGGCGAGCAGTTGCGCGCGCTGGCGTATCGCGAGCAGCACCAGGCCGAGCGGCGCGCGCTCGAGCAGGCCATCGAGCAGCGGGCGCGTGCGGTGGATGCTTTGGGCGTGCAGGGCCTGACCATCGACCAGGGCCTGCCGAGGCTCTTCCCGGGCATGCCCAGCGAGGGGGTGCTGGTGATCGAGGTGAGCGAAGACACGCCCGCGAGCGCCCTGAACATCACCAAGGGCGACGTGATCCTGGGCATCAACAGCCGAGAGGTGCGCACGGTCGAGCAACTCATCGGCGTGATGGAACGGGCCGACCTGGACAGCGGCGTGCGCGTCGAGTTCGTCAGCGGCGGGCGACGCCAGAGCGCCGTGGTCCGGCTGCGGGGCTGAAATCGTTACGAACCGGGCCGCGATGGCACGACCGGTTTTGGGTCGTTCTGGTGGTCGATGCTGCCCGACCACGCCAGGCGGCTGATGGCCTTGATATCGCTCAGGATCGCCAGCATCGCGGGCAGCACGAGCAGGATGATTCCCGTGGCCGACATCAGCCCGCACGCGATGGTGATGGCCATCGGAATCAGGAACCGGGCCTGGAACGATTGTTCGAGCATCAGTGGAGTGAGCCCCAGTACCGTGGTGATGGTCGTGAGCAGGATGGGCCGCAAGCGGGCACGGCCGGCGCGGACGAGCGCGAGCGGCAGTCTGGCGGCACCACGCTTGCGCTCGTTGAAGAACTCCATGAAGATCAGCGAGTCGTTCACCACGATCCCCGAGAGGGCGACAAACCCGATGAGCGAGAGGAAGGTCATCGCGAAGCCCAGCGCGATGTGGCCCCAGATCATGCCCACGGTGGCGAAGGGGATGGCCGTCATCACGATGATGGGTTGCAGATAACTCGAAAACAACCACGCGAGGGTGACGAAGATCAGGCCCGCCGCCACGGCCATGCCCAGCGGCAGGGTGGAAAAGCTCTCGGCCACGTCCTTCTGCCGGCCACGCTCGACGATGCGCACGCCGGGGAACTCGCGCTCGAGCTCGACGAGCCTTGGACGCAGCGACGCGACGATCTGCTCGGGGTTGCCAAGTTGCCGGTTCACGTCGGCGGTGACGGTGATGATGCGTTCGCGGTCGAGCCGGCGCACGGTGGCATAGCCGCGGCCTTCCTCGATGGTGGCGACCTCGACCAGTGGCACGGCTTGGCCCGACGGCGCGAAGACGTAAGTGTCCTCGAGCGCAACCGGGCTCGAGCGCGTGGCCTTGGGCAGCGTGACGCGGACCTTGACGTCCTCACGATTGCCGGCGAAGGTGTGGGGTTCGAGGCCGAAGACCGCGCCGCGGATTTGTTCGCCCAGGGAGGCGCGTGTGAAGCCCAGTTCGGTGGCGCCGTCCTTGAGGTCGAAGCGCAGCTCGCGCTGGCCCGCGTCGGCGTCGTCCTCGATGTCGAAGACGGCCTGGATCTCCCCGAGCATGGCCTTGATGCGATCGACGACCAGTGTTGCCTTCTCGGTGTTGTCGCCAACGATCACCAGACTACTGGCGAAGCCGCCCGGCGCGAGGCGGCGGGGCTCGAATCGCAGGCTCTTGACGCCGGGCAGTTCGCCCAGTTGTTCGCGGATGGCCAGGATGACGTCGTTGCTGGTTCGCTCGCGTTGCTCGACGGGGTTGAGTTCGAGGAAGATCTGGCCCAGGTGGGGCTGGCTGATGTCGCCGCCCTCACCGTTCACGTCGCCGATGGCGCCAATTGACGAATAAGCGCTGGCGATCTCGGGCTGGGCCATGGCGGCCTCTTCGATGCGCCTTACCACGATGTCGGTCTCGCCCACCGGCGTGCCGATGGGCATGCGCAGTGTGACGTTGACCGACTCGGCGTCCTCGACCTCGAAGAAGATGAACTCGAGGCGGCCGCCGGCGATCATGGCCGCGGAGACGATGACCAACGAGATGGCCGCGACGAGGGTGAGGTAGCGATGTCGCAGGCACTTCACCAGCACGCGGGTGTATTGGGGAATGAGCACGCGGGTGAACAAGGCGTCTCGCCAGTGGTCGTATCGCGCCTCAAAACGTGACAGGCGTGAGACCTTGCCGCTCAGTTTAGCCTTGTCCGCCTTGTGGAGCGTGTGGGCCATGTGGCTGGGCAGGATGAACAACGATTCGATGAGCGACACCAGCAGCGCGACGGCCACGACCACGGGCAAGGCGGCCAAAAAATCACCGATCTGCCCCTCGATCAACGCGAGCGGAAGGAACGCGAACACGGTGGTCAATACCGTGGTGACCACGGGCCACGAGACCTGGCCCGCCCCCTCGATGGCCGCCCGCGTGGGCGACATGCCCTGCTCGTGCCGCGCCACGATGTTCTCGGCCACCACGATGGCGTCGTCAACGAGGATGCCGATCACGATAATCAGGCCGAACATGGTGAGCAGGTTGAGCGTGATGCCGGTCAGGCGCATCATGGCGATGGTGCCCGCCAGCGAGATGATCAGGCCGATGGCCACCCAGAACGACACGCGCCAGTTCAGCAACAGCACGAGCACGAGGAACACCAGCGCGCCGCCTTGGAGCGCGTTGCGCGTGAGCAAATCCAGGCGGCCGGTGACGAAGCGTGCCAGATCGGTGGTGATGCGGGCCTGGCCCGGCAGGCGCCCGATCCACTTCTGGCCCGTTTCGTACGCCAGCAACCGATCGGAAACCGGGCTGAGGTCGAGCGGTTTGCCCTGGCGCTCGAGCTGCTTATTCTGCATCGCGCGCATGGCGGTGGCCAGGCGCTCGCCGATGGTCAACTCGAGCGGGTCGCCGCGCATGCCGGCGGTGTAGGCCTTGGCGATCTCGGCGATGGTGACTACGTCCGAATCACCCACTTGGAAGCAGGTGAGCGAAACGGCGGGCTTGCCCTCGAAACGGGTAATCAGGTCGGTATCGCGGAAGCCGTACGTCACGTCGGCGATGTCGCCCAACCGCAGCACGCGCCCCCCGTCGCACATGCCCGGCCGCAACACCAGGCCGCGGGCGCGCGCGTCCACGGCGTCCGTGCCCCGCGCG
>CAYGTM010000157.1:4028-5871 GCA_964352795.1 uncultured Phycisphaera sp. | reverse complement strand
CAGCACATGGATGCCCCCGGCCCATGCCCCCGCCCGAGCCTGAGCAAAAACCCTTATATGTGATGGGCCTCCCGCATCGGCCAGCACGGCTCCGGGCAATCGGATGGCCTCGTCGAAGGCGATGGGATCGTGGATATCCATGTACCAGGGCCGCCCGCACTGCTTGGCCGACTCGTGGGTGATCCTGGTCAGCCGATCGATCTTGCCCTGTCGGGGCTCGCGTTCGCTTCGCTCGGTATCGAGCGGCTGCCAACTGGCCGCCCCGACCTGGCTGAGTTGGTCGATCATGGTTTCGAGCAGGTCGCCCTTGGGCGCGGGGCAGAGGATGTGGACCGCCGGGCTGGGGCGCGGGTGTTCCTGGTGCTGGGTCATGGTGACCAGGAGGCGCCAGGAGTTTTGGGGGCCATTCTTATCGGAACCTTTCACATTCGCCTTGGCGATTCGGCCCATGCCGTCCATGAGCACCAGGGGTTCGCCGGGTTCCATCCGGCGGACACGGACGGCGTGGCGGGCTTGCTCGCCTTCGATGGCCAGGCTTGTGGCGGCGGGGTCGAGGCGGTCGACAATCAGGTAGTGCATGTCGGGCTTCTATTGTGTGGGTTGTATGGTTTTCGGACTGGGACCGGCGGCAGGTCCGAGATTCAGTTCAGGTCCGATCCGGTCGATGAACGCAGCGGCCCATGGCACACCACGCCGAGGACATCTCGAAGATCGAGGATATCGGCGAGCGGCTGGATGCCCTGCTCGATGCGCTCGAGGTGTCTTCCCAAGAGGTGGCCCGGGTGGGTGCCGCTCTGGATACGCCGCTTGAGGAGTTGCTGGCCCAAGAGCCGGCGCCGATGCCGGTGGCCAGGGCCGAGGCCAAGCCGCCCCCCGAACCCGAATCGGTGTCGACCACTCAGGAAGTTCCACAGCCTGAACCTGAACCTGAACCTGAACCTGAACCGGAGCCGGAGCCGGTGTTGGAATCGGCCGAGGCCGAGACCGAGATGGACGATGGGTTGTTGATCGAGCCCGAGGGTGCCTCTGCGCCGGTGGTGTCGGACGACATCGACGGCGCGCCAGTGGGATCGCTCAACCTCGAAGACGAGTTGGATGAAGAACTCGAGGCATTGCTGGCCTCGGGCATGTTTGAGGACCCGCTCGAGGAAATGGGAGTCGACGAGTCGGCCGCCCCGCTGGAGTTGCCCGAAGAGCCTGTCTCACGGGCCGAGCCGCCGCCGGCACCGCGGGAGCGCACGCCCAACCCACCCACCGACGAGGACGAACTCATCGGCGAGCTCGACGCCCAACTGGCGGCGCTGGCCGACGCGCAGCTCGCTCAGGACGATGAGCCCGAAGCCGTGCAGGCCGCTGAGCCTGTCGTGGCCGACAAGGTTGAATCGCAACCTGCGGCCGCCGCCACCGCCGCGGACGCGAAGCCCGCGCCAGCTTCGACGCCCGAGGTGGTGACCAAGCGTGTTGCGCCGCTACCCGCGCCAAAACCGGGTTGGCGCGTCCACGCCGAACGGGCGGCCCATGCTTCGGGGCCGGTGGCGTTGAAGGCGCTCGTGAAGTCGCGCGTGGTGGCCAGGGCCGCGGCCACCCGAGTCAGCGCCCCGCTGGACGGCAAGCCGCAGGTCAAGCAGATCATCGGCTGGGTCGGCTTGGTGCAGGCATTCCTGGCGGTGTGCGTGTGGGCGTACATCGCGCTGTGGCATAACCCGCCCGAGCCAGCGCCAGAACTGGCGCAACCGACGCTCGAGGTGGCCGGCGAGGGGTAAGGGCTATCTTTCCGCGAGCGTCGTGCGGATGTGGTTCGGGCCCGTGATGGTCTTGTGGACCGGGCACTTGTCGGCGACCT
>CAYGTM010000157.1:0-4018 GCA_964352795.1 uncultured Phycisphaera sp. | reverse complement strand
CCGGCCCGGGCACTAGACCGCCAGCTCCGGCACGCGGGCCCGCTGTTCGTCGGTCAGGTCGCCGTGGGCGGTCAGCGTGCATTCGATCACGCTGATCATGCCCTCGGCGTGGCCGCAATCTTCGCAATCTTTGGCGTGGACGCGCTGGTGGCTGAGGGCCAGATCGAGGCGGTCGAGGGGCCATTCTTTTCGATCGGCGTACATGCGCACGGTGATGGCCTTGCACGTTCCCAGGGCCGAGAGCAGCAGGGCGTAGGGATCGGGCCCGTGATCGGTGCCGCCCACGCTCTGGGGTTCGTCGGCCACGAGGGTGTGCTCGCCGGCGGTGATGTCGGTGTGATACTGGTCCTTGCCGATGCTGATATGAATGACATGAGGCTCTGCCATGGAATGGTCTCCTTGGCAGAGCCTACTCGCGTGAGTGGGTCGGTGTTGTCGTGCGTGAATCTTTGCGGGCTTAGCCGCCGCCGCCGGGATCGCTGGTGATGATGCGTCCGCCCACGACCGCGCTCACGGGCTCCTGGCCGAAGCCGTCGATGGTGGAGATGCCGGTGTCGACGCTCATCGAGACGTATCGGCGACCTTCGACGATGGTGGTGACGCGGCGGGTGGGCCAGTAGGTGTAGCCCACGATGCCGCGATGGACGTAATCTGGCGCGCGGACGATGATGGTGCCCTTGAAGTAGCGGATGGAGCCTCGGGTATTCTCGATCCAGTGGTCGGGCTCGACGAGGTCTTCGATGAGGTCGATGATTTCCTGGGCCCGGTCTTCGATGGGCAACTCATCGAGTTCGCTATCGCCCTGTTCCTGGAAGGGGCTCTGGCCGCCGCCGCCCTGGCTGCTCTGGAGGGCCTGCTGGAGGTCAATGGTGGGCACCTCGGGATATTCGGGGAGCACCAGCAGCAGGTCGTTGATGTCGTAGATCTCGGTGCGGTTGTAGCGGTTCAGGCGGCTTGTGGGCCCGACCTGCATCGCGCCCCACTCGGTCATCTGCCAGTTGTTGCCGCCGCCGAAAGAGTCCTCGACCTTGGCCAGCACGCGCTCGAGCACGGTGATGGCTTCGAGGTTCTCGACCTTGAGGCTGACCAGTTGCTCGGGGTCCAGGCCCACGCCGGTGCGCTCGTCGAGCCACATGATCTCGAGTTCGGCCCCGGTCTGCTGGACGAGGTAGTTCAGAACGTCGCGCAATGGCAGGTTCTGGAAGTCGGCGGTGATGGGCTTCATCATGCGTGAGAGGGTCACCCGCTCGGGCCGCACGCCGGCGGGGTAGGGCTGGGATGTCGGATCGGCCGGCGGTGTTGCCTGCTGGGCCATCGCGGGCGCGGCCATGAGGGCGGTCAGGCCCAGAGCCAGTGCGGGCGTGGTGATGATCAAAAGACTGGGGCGACGCATGGCTGCCTCCTTATCGGACGAGCGGGCGGGTGGAAGCGGGGCCACCCGCCAACCGGCTCGTTTGGGCCTCCCGTGTCGGGGGGCCCGGTTTTGGCCCTGATGCCGGCCGACGCTGGGGTTGGCCGTTGATGCATCGTATCGGCGGCTCCGGGCCGCCGGTTGCGGGCTCCATCTCTATACCGCGAAACGTGGCAGGCGTTGCACGGTGGCGGGTGATGGCATGGCCGCCGGTTGATTGGACGCCCCGGGGCGGTGATTTGTTCCCTTGATGGGCGCGGCTCCCCCTGTTGTGGGGTCGGCTGGGCGGCGGAAACTGCGCTTTGAAGAAAAAAAAGTGCGGTTTGGGTGGATCGGGCAAAGTCACCGGCTTGGGCAGCCGAAACAAGAGGGTGCGGGTAGGGCAGGACGCCGGCCCGCGAGCAGATCGAGTTGTGGTTGAGACACGAGGTTGGGCCCCGATTGGGGTTGCGCGATGTCGCGCGCTCTTGGGGGCTCGGTAGTCGGCCGACGGTTGGCCGGCGCGTCATAGGAGAGTTGTTCGCATGAACAGCATGATCAGCGGCGCCTGCGGCGCCACCCCGTTTGGTAGCCCGTTCGTCACCCCGTTCGCCAGTCCCTTCAACAGTCAGATCAACTGGGCCGGTTTCGGCCAGATTGGAAGCCCCATGACCAGCATGTTCAGCAATAGCTTCTCGACCCCGTTTGCCGGCCAGTTCGGCAGCCCCATCACCGGCCAGTTTGGCGTGCCCTTCTCGCCGTTTGCGGGCTCGCCCATCGGCGGGTTTGGTTTCGGCCAGCCGACCTTTGGCCTGCCCACTTGGAACCAAGGCCTGAACACTCCGTTCGCAGGCCAGTTCGGGAGCCAGTTCGGCTCGCCGTTCGGTTCGTTCGGCACTCCCTACGCTTCGACTTCGATCTCTCCCTTCGGCACCCCGTTCGTGTCGCCGTTCTCCAGCCAGTTCGGGAGCCCGCTGACGGCTCCCTTCGGCGGTCTGACGCAGGGCGATTGGTCGGCTCTGGGCGGTCGCCTGGGCTCGTTCCAGACGCCCTTCTCGACGCCCTTCGGTGGACAGTTGGTCAACCAACTCGGCCTGAGCCCCTTGGGCCTCAACGGCGGCCTGACCGGCGGTTTCTCGCCGATTGGCTCGATCTATGGCGCTCCCGTGAGCAGCCCCTTTGGTGGCTCGATTCCCACGCCCTTCGGCGGCGTGTTCGGCCAGCCCATCAACGGCGGCTTCAGCCCCTGGAACCTGCCCGTGGGCCAACTCGGCCTGAGCGGTCTGGGCGGCGTGCCCACCGGGATCAATGGCTTCAACGGCTTCACCGGGATCAACGGTTTCAACGGCCTCACCGGCCTGCCCACCACCGGCACCGTCAACGGCTTCGGTAGCCCCCTGACCGCCGGCATCCCGAGCAGCACCTCGAGCTACCTCGGCCAGGGCGTGAACGGCTATTCGCCCATCAGCCATGTCAGCCCCATCAGCCCCATCACGGGCAACACCACCACCACCAGCACCGCCACCCTGAACCAGGGCCAGCATGGCTTCGTGCCCGCCGGTGTCAACGGCTACAACACCCTGCCCACGCAGCTCGTGGCCGGCCAGTTCTTCAACCAGGGCCTGAACACGCCCTTTGGTGGCCAGAACTTGGGCCAGGGCCTTGGCCAGACCTTTGGTCTGCCCTTCGGCACCAACGGCCAGGTCGTGACCAACGGCTTCGGCCAGCCCATCTTCCAGTCCGGCCTCCAGTCGGGCCTTCAGGGCCAGGGCTTCACCGCCCACGGCTTCCACGGCACCCCTACCGACTTGCGCACCGCCGCGGGCACCACGATCAACGTGAGCCAGCGCGAGGCCGCGTAATCACGATTCAAGCATCGCTTCTTCGGCAGGCCCGCGTCCCCAAGACGCGGGCTTGTTTTTTATTCCCACTCGATGGTCGCGGGCGGTTTGCTCGAGATGTCGTAGACCACGCGGTTGACGCCTCGGACTTCGTTGATGACGCGGTTGCTGATGCGGGCGAGCACGTCGTAGGGCAGGCGAGACCAGTCGGCGGTCATGAAGTCTTCGGTCTCGACGGCGCGCACGGCGATGGTGTTCTCGTAGGTTCGGCCGTCGCCCATCACGCCCACGCTCTGCACGGGCAGCAGCACGGCGAAGACCTGGCTGGTCTGGCGGTAGAGCTGGGCGGAGATGATCTCCTCGAGCACGATCTCGTCGCACTCGCGCAGCACGGCCAGCTTCTCGCGCGTGACCTCGCCCAGCACGCGGACGGCCAGGCCCGGGCCCGGGAACGGGTGGCGCCACACCATCTGGCTCGGCAGGCCCAGCACTTCGCCCAGCCGGCGGACCTCGTCCTTGAACAGGTCGCGCAGGGGTTCGACCAGCGCCATGTTCATGTTATCGGGCAGGCCGCCGACGTTGTGGTGCGACTTGATCACGTGGGCCTTGCCGGTCGAAGCCGCGGCGGATTCGATCACGTCCGGGTAGATCGTGCCCTGCGCGAGCCAGCGCGCGCCTTCGAGCTTGGCCGCCTCGGCCTCGAACACCTCGATGAACGTGCGGCCGATGACCTTGCGTTTCTCCTCCGCGTCGGCGATGCCCGCGCGCGCACCGAGCTCCTGCTCGC
>CAYGTM010000156.1:0-5970 GCA_964352795.1 uncultured Phycisphaera sp. | reverse complement strand
AAGATCGTGCCGTACTGGTTGGTGTCGCGTGGCATGGCCATGACGCGCAGGCTGCACGCCCAGCCATCGGCTTCGCCCGGGGTCGGGCTGATCGGGGTTGGTTGGGGAGAAGGCTTGCTCACGGACCCAAGGTTAGGGGCGCCGGCACCGTACCATTGCACATGACCCAAGCCCCAACGAATACCCAGGCCTGTGGCCCACTTTCCACCCAGCTCGAAGTCGCCCCCGTCGACGCCCTGACCGCCATGGACTGGCCAGACCTGGTGCGTCGCTATGCCATCGGCGTGGAATGGTTCGACCCGCGCATGTTTCACCTAACAGAGCAGGATCTCGACACGCCCTTCAAGCCCGAGTCCGGGGCCGGCCGTCTGCCCATCCGGGCCCTGGTCATCCACTTGGCCGACTGCGAACTGGTCTATCTGCACCGCATCCGCCGGGCCGTGGCCGAGGAAACCCCGGTGCTGGGCGTCTTCGACCACGACGCGTTCTTCGACGGCCCGCTGTATGGCAAGGGCACCCGCAGCGGCGTGGCGAGCGCCCCGCCGGTGGCCGGCTCGGTGGCGGTCATCCACACCCTGCGCCGCTGGGCGATCGACTGGTTGTTCGATTTGGACGAGGCTACCCAGAACCGTGCCGCCATGCACCCCGAACGGGGAAGCATGACCGTGCGCGACATGCTGGCCATCGCCACCTGGCACCTGGAATACCACACGAAGTTCCTCAATGCCAAGATCGAGCACCTGCTGGGCCCGATGCCAGAACCCGAGCCCATGCCGGGGGGCGGCTGCGGCCCGTGCTGCGTCTGGGCGTCGTCACAAAATAGTGGGGGGCAGAGCGGTGGGGGCGATGGCGCGGGTTGAGCCGGTGATCTTGGTGCTCAGCCTGCTGGCGCTCTCAGGCTGTCAGGAGGTCGTGCTGAGCGAGAAGCCCAAGAACGACCTTTTCGGCCGCCTCAGCGGCGCGCCCAGCGATCGTTCGAGCAAGGTTTCGCCCGACAATCGCCGGGGGCTGGACCCGAGCCTGCTGCCGCCCATTCGTCAAGAACTGCCCGACGGCGAGATCGTGCTGCGATCCCGCACCGCCCGCGACCTGATGGCCCACATCCAGCGGGCGTTGACCGATCGGGAGCGAGACCTCGAACGCGAGTTGTTCACCGAGCACCTGCTCAGCGACATGACCCGGGCCGAGTACGAAGGCCGGGGGATCGAGCCGCAGCAGGCCTACGAAGCCCTGCTGGCCCGGCGCGACGACGTCCTGAAACTCTTCAACCGCATCGGCCCCCTGGCCGAAAACTCGCCCCAGGTCATCATGCGGTCCCTGGGCGAGAACGTGATCCGCCTGCAACTGACCGGCCTGGCCAAGGAAGAGCTCCGCTG
This sequence comes from uncultured Phycisphaera sp., assembly GCA_964352795.1. Classification (GTDB taxonomy): domain Bacteria; phylum Planctomycetota; class Phycisphaerae; order Phycisphaerales; family UBA1924; genus JAHCJI01. The sequence continues at coordinate 4,594 of CAYGTM010000156.1, read as the reverse complement.
GACCTTCATGGACATGATCTACGAGGGTGGCAACTGGCGGCTGAGGTGGTTTGGATAGGGCTGGACCTGCGAGAGGCCGACGGGCTATAGTTTCGGCTGTGGCGGATCGCCGGGGTGGCCGGCGACCGGACGGTGGTGGCAATCGAGTTCCTTCTGAGAATCGGAGAGGCCCGCGTTTATGGCAATCGAACCGGCGGTCAAGCAAGAGGTTATCGGCGAGCACGCACGTCACGAGGGCGATACCGGCTCTCCCGAGGTGCAGATCGCCATCCTCACCAGCCGCATCAAGGAACTCTCAGGCCACCTTCGTGAGCACCGCCACGACTTCCACAGCCGTCGGGGGCTGATCCTGATGGTGGGCAAGCGCAATCGCCTGCTCCGCTATCTGAGCAGGACTAACCACGACAGCTACAAGGCCCTCATCCAGAAACTGGGCCTGCGCAAGTAACGCGGTTGTATGAGTACAAAGCCCCATTTGGGGGCTTTGTCGTTTTTGAGGCATTCCCGGGGCGGGCCCGGCGCATGGGCGCTGGGGAAAGAGGCCGTCCCGTTCTGACAACCCGGACCACGCATATCGGAGCCTCGAAAGGCCCGACTGGTCCGTCCACAGCGAGGGCTTCGGAAGGACGAAGGAGCAGTCGGCGAAACGCAGTTGGGATCGATAAATCCCTGGTACCAACTGCCTTACGCCCTCTGCCCCTTCCACCTGGCGACCCTCTACCCTCGCGGCTGGCGCGGCTTCTGGTCATATCCCAGGGCGGCCCCGGCGGTTGGCTTTTTCCCAAGCCGGCGGTCTTCAAGTGACTTTCGGCTTCTACCCAAACAGGGGTTCTCCTATGGCAGACGTGATCATTTCCGAGCAGATCAAGGTCGAGCGAGAGATCGCCGGCCGCATGATGTCCATCGAGACCGGCGTGGTGGCGCGCCTGGCCTCGTCGGCGGTCATCCTCCGCTACGGCGGCAGCGCGGTGCTGGCCACCGTGGTGCGGGCCGACCCCAGGCCCGGGCTGGACTTCTTCCCGATGCAGGTCGATTACCGCGAGAAGCTGACCGCTGCGGGCAAGTTCCCCGGCGGGTTCCGCAAGCGTGAGGGCGCTCCCAACGAGAAGGAAATCCTCACGATGCGGATGATCGACCGGCCGATCCGCCCCTTGTTCCCCGACGGGTTCATCGACGAAGTGCAGATCCAGTGCTGGGTCATGAGCCACGATGGCGAGAACGACACCGACGTGCTGGCCTCCGTGGCCGCCTCGGCCGCCCTGACCCTGAGCGACGCCCCCTTCGAGGGGCCCATTGCCACCGTCCGCGTCGGCCGCATCCACACCGATGACGGCCCGGTGCTGGTGGCCAACCCCACCGCCAGCCAGATGGACTACAGCGACCTCGACATGGTGCTCAGCGGCCATGCCGACGGCATCAACATGATCGAGGTCGGCGCCGCCGAGGTGCCCGAAGACGACGTGCTGGACGCCATCGAGTTCGGGCAGGACGTGATCGCCGAGATCCTGACGCTCATCGAGGATCTGGCCGCCGAGGCCGGCCAAGAGAAGCGCGTGGGCAACCTCGCGCTGCCCACCGACGACATCATCGAGATGGTCTCCAAGGCCGCCAAGAGCAAACTGCTCAAGGCTCGGCAGATCCCCGGCAAGCAGGATCGCAGCAAGTCAGTCGGCGAGATCCGCGAAGAGATGCTCAACGAGCACTTCCCGATCATCGAGAGCGGTACGCCCGGCGAGCACCTGGAGACCACCAAACGCCGCGTGATGGCCAAGGACGCCTTCCGCACCCTCGAGAAGAAGGTCACGCGCCAACTGCTGGCACAGCAGGGCCTGCGTGCCGACGGCCGCCGCCCGACCGAGCTGCGCCCCATCTACGGCGAGGTCGGGTACTTCGAGCGCACGCACGGCTCGGCCCTGTTCCAGCGCGGCGAGACCCAGAGCCTGGTCAGTTGCACGCTTGGCACCGGCAAGGACGCCCAGATCGTCGACGGCCTGCTGCCCGAATACTCCAAGAAGTTCCAGTTGCATTACAACTTCCCGCCCTTCTGCGTGGGCGAGGCCGGCCGCATCATGGGCCCCGGCCGCCGCGAGATCGGCCACGGCGCGCTGGCCGAGCGCAGCCTGTTGGGCATCCTGCCCGGTCCCGATGAGTTCCCCTACACCATCCGCCTGGTCAGCGACATCACCGAGAGCAACGGCTCGTCGTCGATGGCGTCGATCTGCGGCGGGTGCCTGGCGCTCATGGACGCCGGTGTCCCCATCCGCGCCACCTGCGCGGGCATCTCGGTGGGCCGCGTGACCGACGAGAACGGCGGCAACGAGGTCTACATCACCGACATCCTGGGCGAGGAAGACTTCTTCGGCGACATGGACTTCAAGATCGCCGGCACGCGCGACGGCATCACGGGCATCCAACTCGACCTTAAGGCCCGCGGGCTCGACCTCGACCAGATCGAGCTGGTCTTCGACCAGGCCCGCGAGGGCCGCCTCGAGATCATCGACATCATGGAGCAGGTCATCGCCGAGCCGCGCGACGACATCAGCAAGTTCGCCCCGCGCATCGAGACCGTGAAGATCAACCCCGAGAAGATCGGCAAACTCATCTGCCCGGGCGGCAAGACCATCCGAGCCATCCAGGAGCGGTGGGGCGTGCAGGTCGACGTGGCCGAGGACGGCACCGTGTCGGTGGCCTCCACCAACGCCGAGGGCCTGGCCGGCGCCAAGCAGGAGATCGAGGCGCTCGGTGAAGAGATCAAGGTCGGCTCGATCTACACGGGCAAGGTCGTGAGCGTGCGCGACTTCGGCGCGTTCATCGAGATCGCCGCGGGCACCGACGGCATGTGCCACATCAGCGAACTCAAGGACGGCTACGTCGAGAAGGTGACCGACGTGGTCAACGTGGGCGACGAGGTCACCGTCAAGGTCATCCTCGTGGACGACCAGGGCCGCATCAAGCTCAGCCGCAAGCAGGCTCTGCCGCCCGAGCAACGCGGCGGCGGCGACGACGACCGCGGCGGCGAGCGGAGCGACCGAGGTGACCGTGGCGACCGCGGGTCACGAGGCGAGGGTCGCGGCGATGGCAACCGTGATGGTGGCCGAGACGGCCGAGACCGCAACCGCGGCGGCGGTGGCCGTGATGGCAACCGCGATGGTGGTCGAGACGGCAATCGTGACGGCGGTGGCCGCGATGGCGACCGGCACTCCAAGCGTCGCGGTGGTCGGCGTCCTGCGGCGGTCGAGTAAGCCGCCCCAGGCCAGCACATGAAGTGATATCTCAAAATCCCGGCACTCGGCCGGGATTTTTTTATGCGCATGCTCCTGCTCGAAAGCCCCCCGTTTCCGGGGGGATGATCAAAGAAAGTTTGGATTTTATCAGGGCATATCGACAAAGCACCAATGAAGTTTTTGCGAACATGGGCCGTTCCTGCCCGAATCGTGACACGATCGGACCACTCATTCGGTAAACTGGGTAAAGCCCGGCTCGGGTTGGCCACCACCGGCCCGATGACGAGCCGCTCTGATATCCCCCGACGTGGGGCTGTTGGCGGGGATGAGCGGCGGAACGGCGGAGTGGCGGACATGTCCGAGCAACCGACCGACGAGCTGATCGGTGTCGAAGGCGAGGTCAAGTGGTTCGATAACGGCCAAGGCTATGGCTTCATCATCGGCCCGCAGAACCAGGACATCTTCGTGCATTACTCGGTCATCACCGGCGAGGGCTATCGATCCCTGCGCGACGGCGCGACCGTGGAGTACGACGCCAAACTCACCGACAAGGGCTGGAAGGCCACGCGCGTGGTCCGCGTCAGCGCCGTAGAGACGCCCAAGCCCAACCCGAGCCCGCGCACGCCGCGGCGGTAAGCCTCGCGAGCACCGGGGCCTCTATCCTCCGATCATGGCGATGGAGCAATGGGGCAGCCCAGGGACCAACGCGCTCGCCGGCTTTGGCGCGGGCCTGCTGGTGGCCGCACTCGCGGGCTGGTGGGCCACGCGCGTGCTCGTGCGCCGGTCTCGCCTGGCCGAGGGTCGAGCGCGGGCCGCCGAGCACCTGGCCGAGATCGGTGCCATGACCGGCGGGCTGGCCCACGAAATCAAGAACCCCCTGTCCACCATCGGCATGAACGCCCAACTGCTGGCCGAGGCCGCCGAGGAACTGCCCGGAGTCGACGAGCAGCAGCGTGGCCGCCTGGTCCGCCGCGCGGGCACGCTCAAGCGCGAGGTCGAACGGCTGGGCGACATCCTGAGCGACTTCCTCGACTTCGCCGGCGAGTTGCGCCTTGCGCCCACGCGTGTCGACCTCAATCGCCTGGTCGAGGAACTGGCCGACTTCTTTTTGCCCCAAGCCGAGAGCAAGGGCGTGCGGCTGCGCGTCGAGTTGGCCGCCCAACCGGCGTGGGCGAACGTGGACGCACCGCGCGTGAAGCAGGCCGTGCTGAATCTCATGCTCAACGCGACGCAGGCGATGGCCGTCTCGCCCGAGGGCACGCCGAAGGAACTGATGCTCCGCGTGCGCCATCGCCCCCGCGACGCCCGCGTCGAGATCCACGTCACCGATACCGGCCCGGGCATCACCCCCGAGACCGCCGAACGCATCT
>CAYGTM010000155.1:0-5981 GCA_964352795.1 uncultured Phycisphaera sp. | reverse complement strand
GCGCGATGCTCACGAGCCTGGCGGGCGTGCCCGAGGATCGCGTGCTGGTGATCGTGCAACTCTCGGGCGGCAACGACGGGCTGAACACCGTGGTGCCCTACGGCATGGACGAATACTACCGGGCCCGCCGCGGCATCGGTATCTCGAAGGATCGCGTGCTCGAGCTCGACGCGAAGCAGGGGCTGGGGCTGCACCCGTCGCTCGCGCCCGTGAAGGAGATGTACGATGCCGCCCAGTGTGCGGTGTTCCAGGGCGTGGGTTACCCCAACCCCAACCGCTCGCACTTCAAGAGCATGGACATCTGGCACACGGCCGACACGACCGGCACGGGCGAGGGCTGGATCGGGCGATACCTTGATAGCGAGTGCGTGGGTTTTGGCAAGGGCGAGAGCGGGACAACTGAAAACGCGCCACCCGCCGTCGCCATTGGTCGTACCGCGCCGCTGGCGATGCAGGGGCGCAAGGTGAACCCCGTGTCGTTCGAGAGCGCCGACGTGTTCCGCTGGCTGGGCGAGGACCACGATCGCGCGCTCAAGGGCGGGTACGACAGCCTCAATCGGCGCGAATCCGCGGACGCTGCCAAAAGCAACGAGGCCTTCCTGACCAAGACCGCGCTGGACGCGCAGGTGAGCAGCGACATGATCCGCAAGGCGGTGTCGGTGCGGCCGCTCGTGGCGTATCCGGGCAATGATCTGGCCCGGCAGTTGGCGATGATCGCCCAGATGATCCGGGCGGGGCTCAAGACGCGCATTTTTTACGCGAGCCTGGGCGGCTTCGACACGCACGCGGGCCAGGGCGGGGCCAACGGGCGCCACGCGCAGTTGCTCGGGCAGATGGCCTCGTCGATCAAGGCGTTCTACGAGGATCTCAAGGAGCAGGGCAACGACGGGCGCGTGATGACGCTGACCTTCAGCGAGTTCGGCCGGCGCGTGTCGCAGAACGCCAGCGGCGGTACGGATCATGGAACGGCCGCCCCGGTGTTCCTCTTCGGCCCGATGGTGCGGCCGGGCGTGCATGGCACGCACCCGTCGATGAGCGACCTGGACAATGGCGACCTGAAGCACACGCTGGACTTCCGCCATGTGTACGCAGGCGTGCTGGACAGTTGGATGGGGGCCGACGCGCCGGCGATCTTGAACGGACGTTATCGGCCCGCGCTCGTTCTTGGGCGTTCGTAGCCGGCCCGTTTTACCCAGGTGTGCCAGCCGGCGCGTCGCGGGTCGGTCCGGCCACTTTGAGCGGTACTGGGCCCACCGGGCGACGATGCCATTTCCATAGGGACTCCGACGATGTGGGCCCGATGGAGGCGGTGCATGTTCACACGGATGCGCAATGGGTGGGCGCTCGGGATGGCGAGCCTCCAGTTACTCAGCGAGAACAAGAAGCTCGTGGTGTTCCCGCTGCTGAGCTCGATCGCGGCGCTGCTGGTGGTGGCCAGCTTCGTGGCGCCGATCGTGGGGACCACGACCGGGCGAACGATCTTCCTGACCGAAGACCCCAACGCACAGGCGGGCCAGATGGTGGTCATGTTCCTGCTGTACTTCTGTTGCTATTTCGTCATGCTGTTCTTCAACGCGGCGCTGGTGGGCGTCACGATGATGCACCTGGATGGGCGGCCCTACAAGCTCAGCGACGGGTTGCGCATCGCGTGGGACCGCCTCAGCCTGATCCTGATGTGGGCGGTCATCGCGGCCTCGATTGGCTTCGCGCTCAAGATGGTCGAGCAGCGGTCGGCCCTGGTCGGCAAGATCATCGCGCTCGTTCTCGGGTCGGCGTGGACGGCGATGACGTACTTCGTGGTGCCCGTGCTCATCGTGGAGCGGGCACCGGCGCACAAGGCCATCGGGCGGTCGTTCGCGCTCGTGCGGCAGACGTGGGGCGAGGGGCTGGTGGCCAACTGGGCCAACGGCATCTTCGTGGGGCTGGGCGTGGTTGTGGGGCTCGTGGTGATGTTCGCGGCGATGGCCACGGGCGACCCGGTGATCTCGGGGTTGGGCCTCGTGCTGGGCATGTCGTGGATGGGGCTGATGGTGCTGGTATCGATGACGCTCGACTCGATCACCAACGCCGTGCTGTATGTGTACGCCCGCACGGGGCAGTCTCCCGACGGGTTCGACAATCAGTTGCTCGAGATGGCGTTCTCGGGCAAGAGGGGCCCGGGCCTGCGCATCGGCAACGAGGGCGCGGAATCGGTCGAGCCGATCAAGCCCAACACGATGCTTGCGGCATTGCCCGAGAAGCCGTCTGGCCCATCGCTGGCCGACATCCGCGCGCGGCAAGCGGCCGCCGATCACGCAACCGGGGCCGCTTGACGCACACGATGGCCGCGTTTGTCAGCCGGGGCAGCCGGCGTCGAACTGGTTCTGGAAACTGAGGAAGTCGAAGATGGTGAGCACGCCGTCGCCGTCGAAATCGGCGATTGGGCTGCCGGCGTCGAACAGGTTCTGGAAGGTCAGGAAGTCGAAGATGGTGAGCACGCCGTCGCCGTCGAGGTCGGCGAGGCATGGTGTGACGAGGCGGGTATCGCCGAAGATTTGTACGGGCAGGGCGTAGAGGCGGCCCGAGTCTGGGTCCTGGACCGGCATGGTCTCGAAGCCCTCGAACGCGATGTAGCTGGGAATCTCGACGGGCGCGGTGCCGTCACCGGGGTGGTACGGGCTGAGAGGGAGATAGATCTCACCATCGGCGTCTGGCGTGGCGGTGACCTCGAGCCAATAGAGCAGGCCCGGTTCGATGGGCGGGAGCATCGAGAGGTCGAGGGTGACGTCCTTGAGCGACGCGGTATCGTCGAAGGGATCATCGGGGAAGACGGCGTAGATATCGGCGAACGTGGTGTCGAGGGCGACGTTGGTTACCATGTCGCCGCCGATGGGCACGGATGTGGCACCGGGGTCGGCGGGCCACTCTGAATGCCCCGGCCAGAGGCGGATGTGGAACATGGCGCCCGTGGGGTCGAGCGGCTTGTTGCCGACATCGATGACGCGCACGACCGCTTCTTCCAGCCGGCCGGCTTCGTCGCCGAGCAGCATGATGGGAACCAGAGCGCGAGACTGGCGCGTGCGCATGGGGATGCCGTACTCGGAGGGCAACCAAGGCCGCGGGGCCAGGGTGAGCGGGTTGGCTCCGTCGAGGGCGGTGCCCAGGTCGGTGTGGATGTAGAGGTCGCCGAAGACGAAGCCGGCCTCGTTGGCTTTTCCCGCTTCGGCTTCACCGGCACCCCACATCTCGACCTCGACCTGGTGGTCGTGGTCCGGGTCGCCCGGGATGTCGAAGGTGAGGGCGATCTCGTTGTCGAGCGCGAACGCGAAGTCCGACGGCGAGCCCACCGGCGGCACGGCGACGCCGGCGAAGGCGCCCGTGGCGATCGATTCGGTCACGATGCCGAACTCGGTCTTGATGCTCAGACGGTACGGGCGGGAGATGCCGTCGTCGTATACGATGCCAAACTCCATGGTGGGCGAGGTGTTGATGACGCGACCGTTGTTCCACTCGAACGATCCGCCATGGACGAAGTTGTCGACGGTAAGGATCGTCCGGTCGTAGATCACGCGTCCCGTGACGAGATCGGTCACCCGGAGCGTGATGGGGTCCTTCACGCGCTGGACCGGGCGAGGGCCGCGCGGGCCCACGCGGCTGGCGCTGGCGCTGCCCGAGACTTGGGGCTCGTTCTTCCACCGGCCCTTCTGGATGATGGTGCCGCGCGCTGTTCGAGTCTGGCCGATGTAGCTGAGTTGGGCCCAACTCTTGGCGCTGCCCGACGCCGAATGCTCGGGATCGGGGGCTGGGCAGAGCGTGACGTTGCCCCAGACGCTGTACTCGCCCGTGGCCCGACCGACCGCGAGCGTGTCGACGGTGATGCTGGCATGGGCGTTGGAGACCGTGCCGCCCGCCATCGCCGTTCCCACTCTCGGCGTCACGCCCAGGCCCACGTCCTGCTGGACCCTCCGGTCGCCGGACAGAGGCTTGATATCCAGCGGGCTATCGCAGCGTGCCGTCGCGTAGACGTAGCTGGTGAAGACCAGCCTGGGGGCGAGCGTGCCGGGGGTCTCGATGGAGAACTCGTGGGTGATTGGCCCGTCTTCGCCGTACATGGCATCGGGCTGGGCACGCACCATGCTTGGTGCCACCCCCAAGGCGCCGGCCATCATCACGATGGCGGGCAGAGAAACGCGATTCGCCGTGATCGATGCTGAACTGCCTGTGAGCGAGTAGCGCATTGCTGTGCTCCGTGTCGGTCGTGCGACGGGCACGGTCGAGCGCCGCGCCCCAAGATGGAGCGCGATCCTTCAAGCCAACTCACGCCTGTGAGAGAAAGAATCCTGAGCATGTGAACCCCGTCGAGCGGAGCGCGGGCCGGCTACTCACGCGCCTCTGGCGCTTCGCTGAGGTGGACGTTGCGGGCCAGATCCTCGCGGGTGCGTTCATGCAGGTGGTGGTCGGCCAGGGCGTCCTGGGCGGCCTCGGCCTTTTCCAGGGCGCCGCTGCTGGGGTAGGCGATGTGGCAGATGGGGTCGCCCGGCGCGACGCTGGGGATGGTGGTCATGCCCAGGATGATGCCCGATTGCGGGGCCTCGATGATGTTCTGCTCGGTGCCCAGCAGGTCGGTGTTGGTGGCGATGGGATCGCCCTTGTTGATGAACTCGCCTGGCGCGACGTGGAAGCTCAGGAAGCCGCCGTGCTCGGCCCGCACCCACTTGGAAGTGTCGGCCTCGATGCGGTAGCCCGGCGCTTCGGGCTCGCCTTCGACCATGCCCAGGTGGATAAGGCAGTTGCGGATGCCTCGGACGGCGTGCTCGACGTAGGTGGGCTCGACCTTCCAGACCTCGCCGGCTTCGAGGATGAGCGTGGGGATGCCGGCCTGGCAGGCGGCGGCGCGCAGCGAGCCGTCGGGCCCGCCACCGTGCATGGTGAGTTCGGCCCCGAAGGCGCGCGCGAAGGCGGCGATGGCCGGGTCGCTCAAGTCGGCGCGCACGTTGGGGAAGTTGGTGCGGCGGACGGCTGCGGTGTGCAGGTCGATGCCGTACTGGCAGGGCTTGACTAGCCCCTCGAAGACGGCGTGCGCGAGACGGGCCGCCAGGCTGCCGGTGGCCGAGCCCGGGAAGCTGCGGTTGAGGTCTCGCCGGTCGGGCAGGTAGCGGCTGTTGCGCTCGAAGCCCATGAGGTTGACCACCGGCACGAGCACGAGGGTGCCGGCCGAGAGGGTGAAGGGCCAATGCATGAGGATGTGGCGGATGGCGCCGGTGCCGTTGATCTCGTCGCCATGGACGGCGGCGGTGATGAAGACGGCCGGGCCATCGTGCTTGCCGCGCCAGACGCTGAAGGGGATGGCGATGTCCACACCCGCGTAGCTCTCCGAGACGACGAGCCGGCCTTCCTTGTGCCCGCCGGGGGCCACGTCAAGGTCGGTCCACGAATGCACGCCCACGCGCGGCTTCATGGGTTGGCCTCCAGAGCGTCGACCCATTGCGGGTCGAGTTTGGCGATGCGGGCCTTGCGCGTGCGCTTCTTGCGTCCGGGAACGAGGTCTCGCATGGTTTCGAGCTTGCCGTAGCAGAGCAGGCGATCGCCGGCTTCGAGCACGCGGGCGGCCCTGGGGTTGGACTGCACGGAGGTGCCTCGGTTGAGGGTGAGCACGGTGAGGTCCCGCTCGCGCAGGCCCGATTGCTCGATGGTCTTGCCGACGAACTCGGAACCTTCGGGGATGTGGATTTCGGCGACGCCGTAGCCCACGCTGACGGTGAGTCGTTGGCGGATGTCGATCTCGGGGAAGTCGACCTGGTTGGCGATGAAGTCGATGATGGAGCCCGCCACGTCGAGCCCGGTGGCGGCCTCGATGCCCTCCATGCCGGGCGATGAGTTGACCTCCATGACCTGCGGGCCTTCGTTGCTTTCGAGCAGGTCGACGCCCGCGACGCGCAGGCCCATGATCTGGGCGGCACGGACGGCGGCCTCTTCGTAGGCCGGTTCGAGCGTCACCTGCT
>CAYGTM010000154.1:0-5985 GCA_964352795.1 uncultured Phycisphaera sp. | reverse complement strand
GCCCCCACCGAACACTTTGGAGCTTGGCATGAGCACCAGCCGGACCCCCCGTCGCCTCCTCGCCCTGGCCTTGGCCACCTCGCTGCACGCCTCGGCCTTTTCGGCCCTGGCCGATGACAGCAGCATGGACACGCTGGCCCAGGCCCGATCGCAGGCCGACCAGTTGATGGCCCAGGGCCAGTTCGTGCGTGCCCACGCCACCCTGATGGGTGCCCTGGGCGAAGCGACGGGCAGTAGCGACGAGCGTGCCGAGGCCCTGGTGACCCTTCAGAACATCCGCCGCAAGATGGCCGGTGCCGATCGCCAGGAGATCGCCCTCCAGCAGGCCGACCTGGCCATCAGCGAGGGCAACCTGGCCTTCGCCGCCACCCGCGTGGCCTCGGTGCTCGAATCGGTCGACGAGGGCACCGTCCTGTGGACGCGGGCCAGCGAGGCCCAGGGCGAGATCACCCGCCGCCAGCAGGCCCTGCGACCCCTGGTCGAAGACGCCCTGACCCAGGCGGCCGACGACCTGGACGCCGGCCGCTACGCCCAAGCCAAGGCCCAACTCTCGTTGGTGCGTCGGGCCGGGCTCGAGCTTGATCGCAAGCTGGACGAGAAGCTCAGCCGCATGGAACTTCGTGTCGCCGACGCCGAGCGCAAGGCCGGCACGACCTTCGACGCCCAGGCCGCCGCCGCCGCTGGGGTGCAGGCCGGCGTGGTCCGCGGGCGTCAGGACGGTGGGCAGCGCTCCGCCCAGCCCCAGGGCGACCCCCAGGAGCTGTTCCGCGAGGCTATCCAGCAGGAAACCCGGGCCAATCTGTCGCAGGCCGACGCCGCCTTCGAGGCCGGCCGCCTGGACGAAGCCCGCCGCATGTACCTGCTTGTGCGTGGCAACCAGGACATGCTGACTCCCGAGGAGCGTGAGCGCGTCTCGACTCGCCTCGATGAGATCGCCGTCCGCTTGTCTGGCGCGCCCAGCGGCCAGCCCCAGCAGGGCCTTGGCCCCACCCGCGACCTGATCCGCCAGAACGCTTTGGCCGAGTTCGACGTGGGCGTCAACGAGGTCGAGCGCCAGTTGGCCCAAGGCAACCTGAGCGCCGCCCGGGCCCAGGTCTCGCGCACCCGCGTGGACTTCCAGCGCAACCGCGACGTGTTCAGCCAGCCCGAGTTCGAGGATCGCATCAATCAACTCGACGGGCTGGAATCGCGCATCGAGCGGGCCGCCCTCGCGCGGAACGAAGCCACCGCCAACGAGCTTTCCGCCGCCGCCGCGAAGGCCGCCGGGGAGCGACAGGCCGCCCAGAAGAACGAGCGTCAGCGCACGATCAACCTGCTGCTCGACCAGGCTCGCGAGTTCCAGATGAACATGCGCTACCGCGAGGCGCTGGACACCATCGAGCAACTCCTGCTCATCGACCCGATCAACCCCTCGGGCCTGCTGCTCAAGAACGCCTACGAGAACATCCTGGTGTACGTCGAGTACAGCCAGATCACCGAGCGGCGCGACAAGAACTTCGGCATCCTCCGCATCGAGGCCGAGCGGGCCCTGATCCCGCCGCTGAACGTGATAAACTATCCCGAGAACTGGCCGGCCATCAGCCAGAGCCGCGAAGCCCAGGCCGAGTTCGTCGACACGGCCGAGAACCGCCGCGTGCTGGCCCAACTCGAGTCCAGCCGCGTGCAGTTGAACCTCCAGAACAATCCCCTCGAGAGCGCCCTGGCGTTCATCGCGAATCAGGCCCAGGTCGACATCGACGTCGAGTGGGAGACCCTCGAGCGGTTGGGTATCGATCGCAACACCCCGGTGACCCTGCGCCTGGCCGGCAGCGTGAACGCCGCGACCGCGCTGAACCGCCTGCTGGCCAAGGCCAGCACGGACGACTTCAACGCCGCCGACTGGGCCATCCTCGACGGGTTGCTCACCATTTCGTCGGCCGACAGCCTGATCGATAAGACCGCGGTGGGCATCTACGACATCAACGACTTGCTGCACGAGGTTCCCGATTATCCCGACGTGCCCACGATCGACCTCCAGCAGTCCCTCCAGGCCAGCCAGGGCGGCGGCGGCCAGAGCCCCTTCCAAGAGCAAGGCGATGACGAGATCGAGGAGCGGCCACTCGAGGACCGCATCAACGAGATCATCGAGATCGTCGAGAACAACATCGAAGAAGACCGCGGCTTCCTCGAAGGCCGCTGGACCATCACGCCCTATCGCGGGCTGCTGATCGTCCGCGCCACGCCCAAGGCCCACCGCCAGATCGGCGGGCTGCTCGACAAGCTCCGCGCCCAGCAGGCCCTCCAGCTCAATGTCGAAACTCGATTCCTGCTGGTCAACCAGGACTACTTCGAGCAGATCGGCTTTGACCTGGACATCTACTTCAACGCCAAGAGCGACCAGTTCCAGACCGCCCAAGCCAACGATCCGAGCCTGCTGCCCAGCGACTTCTTCGACTTTGCCGGCCCCAACGGTCGCCGTCGGACGGTCGTGGGTGGTGCCGGCGCGGGCGATACGGTCGTCACCCAGCCCGTGGCCGCCCCAACCAACACCAGCGTGATCGGCGCGGGCCAGAACTCGCTGGGCCTCGCCGGAGCCCTGGCTCCCAGCGATGGCATCGCCAGCGCGATCCTGGGTGCCGCCCCGGCCTTGGGTGTGGCCGGCCAGTTCCTTGATGACGTGCAGGTGGACTTCCTGGTGCGGGCCACCCAGGCCGATCGTCGATCGACCCAGCTCACCGCCCCGCGTCTGACCCTGACCAACGGCCAACTCGCCAACATCTATGTGGCCACCCAGGTGGCCTATGTGGGCGATCTCGAGCCGGTGGTCAGCGACAGCGCCGTGGGCTTCGACCCCACGGTGGAAGTCGCCACCGAGGGCGTCACGCTGCTCGTCCGCGGCACCATCTCCAGCGACCGCCGCTATGTGACCATGAACGTCGACGCAGGCCTGGCCCAGATCGACGGTTTCGCCAGCGAGCAGGTGACCGCCGTGGCCGGCGGCACCCTGGTCAGCTCGGCCGACACGGCGTCGTTCATCCAGCTCCCCACCGTGACGGTCACTCGCGTCCGTACCACCGTCACCGTGCCCGACGAGGGCACCCTGCTGCTGGGCGGCCAGCGCATCGTCAGTGAGTTCGAGGTCGAGACGGGCGTGCCCCTGCTCAGCAAGCTGCCGGTCATCAACCGCTTCTTCACCAACCGCATCCAGAGCAAGGAAGAGTCCACCCTGCTCATCCTGATGAAGCCCACGGTCCTCATCCAGAGCGAGCAGGAAGCCCGCAACTTCCCGGCCCTGGGCGGCGGCCTGAACCCCTTCTAAGCCAGCAGCCTGACCGAAAATCCCCGTACCACCAGAAACGCCCGCCCCGGAACAGCCCGGGGCGGGCGTTGTTGCTACGCTTGCGCTCGGGCGCGTCGACGGCTCGACCCGCCCAGCCCACTCGGAGAGCCCGACATGCCTGCCGAAGAGACACGTTTGCGCATCACCGACCAGGACGGGGTGACGCGGGTTGAGTTCCTCGACCGCAACATCCTCGACGAGGCCAGCATCCAGCGCATCGGCGAGGAGATCAGCGAGATCATCGACGCCGCCAGCGAGCCCAAGCTGCTCATCAGTTTTTCCGGCGTGGACCACATGTCCTCGGCGGCCCTGGGCACGCTGATCACCATCCACCACAAGATCCGCAATCGCTCGGGCCAGTTGCGGCTGGCCGACATCGATCCGCAGATCCAGGAAGTGTTCAGCATCACCAAGCTCGATCGCATCTTTACGATCCACGAGGATACCGAGAGTGCGATGAAGAGCTTCGGCTGATCGAGCCCCGTCCACGAATGAGCAAGACCGGATGGCACACCGTGATGAGCAAGCAGGCGTGAGCGACACGGCCCGGATCACCAATGACCGGCAGCGCATCGACCGCCTCTGGCAGGCCATCGAGACGGCCATGCGCGACCAGGGCTATCCCAAGGCTTCCACCTTTGCCGTCCGCCTGGCCCTCGAAGAGGCCATGACCAACGCCTTCCGCCACGGGCTGAAGGGCCTTCCCGACGACACGCCCATCACGGTGGATTACGGCATCGACGCCCGGCAGGTCCGCATCGCCGTCGAAGATCCCGGCCCGGGCTTCGACCCTACGACGGTTCCCGACCCGACATCCGAAGAGAACCTCACCCGCCCCGGCGGCCGAGGACTGCTGCTCATCCGCTCGTACATGACCCACGCCGATTTCAAGAACCGGGGCCGCCGCATCGAAATGGTGTACGACCGCCCTGTTGAGTCCGAGAACTGAGCCTGTAGATTTTCGGGATTACCCAGTCATGTCCACTTGGACTTGCGACCGAACAAGGCCTGCCCTAAAATAGAATAGTTCTAAATGGAAGGCACGAGTTGTGTCCTTCCAGGGCCGACGCGCTCCGCATCCCAGACTATCCTGACGGGACGCGAACGCTTGGCCGGATCGCGTAGTCCTGCCGCGCCGGCATACGGAGACACCATGGCTGTTGACCTTCCCATCTATCTCGACAACGCCGCGACCACCCGCACCGACTCGCGTGTGGTCGAAGCGATGCTGCCCTTCTTCACCGAAACCTTCGGCAACCCCGGCAGTCGCAACCACAGCTTCGGTTGGGCTGCCGAAAAGGGTGTGGACGGGGCCCGCCAGCAGGTGGCTGACCTGATCGGTGCCGACCGCAAGGAGATCATCTTCACCAGCGGGGCGACCGAGAGCAACAACCTGGCCATCAAGGGCGCCGCCAGCATGTACGCCAAGGGTCCTGCGGGTACCGAGAAGCGCGGCCACATCATCACCGCCCTGCACGAGCACAAGGCCGTGCTCGACCCGTGCAAGCGGTTGCAGAAGGAGGGCTTTGACGTTACCTACCTGGCGCCGGGCAAGGACGGGCTGATCACCGCCAAGATGGTCGAAGAAGCCATGCGCGACGACACCATCCTGGTGACCATCATGTGGGCCAATAACGAACTGGGCACGATCAACGAGATTCCCGGCATCGGCAAACTCTGCCACGACCGCGGGGCCGTCTTCCACACCGATGCCACGCAGTGGGTCGGCAAGATGCCCACCGACGTGAACACCGACAACGTCGACCTGCTGAGCCTGAGCGGACACAAGATCTACGGCCCCAAGGGCGTGGGCGCTTTGTACGTCCGCCGCCGCAAGCCCCGCATCCGCCTGACGGCCTTCCAGGAAGGCGGCGGGCAGGAGCGTGGCTTCCGCTCGGGCACGCTCAACGTGCCGGGCATCGTCGGGCTGGGCAAGGCCTGCGAGTTGTGCGCCGCCGAGATGGACGACGAGCGCGAGCGCCTGCTGGCCTTGCGTCAGAAGATCGAGAAGTCCATCACCAGCCAACTCGACACCGTGCAGGTCAACGGCCACGCCGAGAAGCGGCTGCCGCACATCACCAACATCTCCTTCGGCTTCGTCGAGGGCGAGAGCATGATGATGGCCATCAAGGAGATCGCCGTCAGCAGCGGCTCGGCGTGCACGAGCGCGAGCCTGGAGCCCAGCTACGTGCTCAAGGCCCTAGGCATCGGCGACGACCTGGCCCACAGCTCGCTGCGGCTGAGCTTGGGTCGCTACACGACCGAGGCGCAGATCGACTACGCGATCGAGAAGATCGTTCTGGCGGTCAACAAGCTGCGCGACCTGAGCCCGTTGTACGACATGCACAACGAGGGCATCGACATCACGAAGATCGAGTGGCAGGCGCACTAGATTGAGTTACACGCGGCTTGGCCGCGGTTAGGAGGCCAGCAATGGCATACGGCGACAAGGTCATCGACCACTACGAGAACCCGCGCAACGTGGGCAGCTTCGGCACGCAGAAGGAGATCAAGGCCAACAAGAACGTTGGTGTTGGGCTCGTGGGCGCGCCCGAGTGCGGCGATGTGATGCAACTCCAGATCAAGGTCAACGCGCAGGGCACCATCGAGGACGCCAAGTTCAAGTGCTTCGGCTGCGGCTCGGCCATCGCCAGCTGCAGCCTGGC
>CAYGTM010000153.1:0-5989 GCA_964352795.1 uncultured Phycisphaera sp. | reverse complement strand
GTTCTGAGGCCTAGTATTTTGACCCACTCCGCTGTCTGACAGCGGAGACATACACCGTTGGGGCCGCTGCCTTTGATTGGCCGGCTCCTCAACTTCCCGGCCCGCGACCAGAAGGTCGAACGGGTGGAAAGGACAGCGATCATGGCTCGTGATATCACTCTGCTACTGCTCGAGAACGTGGACAACCTTGGCATCGTGGGCGATGTGGTGAAGGTGCGGGCCGGCGTTGCGCGCAACTTCCTGCGGCCGCGTGAACTGGCGACCACGCCCGATGACGAACTCATCAAGCAGCTCTCATCCAGGCGGGCCCAGGCCGAGAAGGACGTGGCCGCGACCCGGGCCGAGCGCGAGACGATGGCCAAGAAGCTCGACGGCCAGGAGATCACGATGGTGCGCGCCTGCAACGACCAGGGCGTGCTCTACGGCGCCGTCACCCAGCAGGACATCGCCAGCGCGTTGCAGACCCTCGGCTTTGCCGTCAGGCCCCGCGAGGTGCGCCTGCCCTACGCGATGAAGCGCATCGACAACTACGAGGTGCTGCTGAAGTTCGCCAGCGACCTGGAAAGCCACATCCGCGTGTTCGTCGAGCCCGACCGCACGATGGACAGCGACGAACGCGACGAGATGGAGTTCGCCAACGAGGGCAACCTCGTCGAGCCGGGCCGCAAGAAGCGCGATCGTGGGCCGAAGCCGACCGAGGCAGCCCAATCCGTGGAAACTCCGGCGGACTGATACGCTCTCGATCGAACCGGCACGATTCCAGCGTTCAGGCATCGTTCTGACATCATGTGATCCGTACGTTCCCTATCGGATCTCCCCGGCATCATCGCGCTGTCTCATGGGTCTGGGAGTTCCACGCCGCTTGGATCGACCGCGCGATTTACGGTTGTGTGGGCCACCGGCTCGAACCGTAGAATCTCGATGCGATCGAACCGCAGTAGTTCTTCGTGGTTGCCCACATGCGGGATGGTCAGCAGCCCGCTGCCAGCAAAACGCAGGCCGTGGGAGGCCTCGAAGCCGGTGATCCATGCTTCGCGCATGGCTTCATCGACGCGGCCCTCGACGTAGAAGGTCACGACCTCAACCGGCTCGCCGGGATCGATGTCCCGTTCTTGCTCGGCTTCGTGCTCGCGTTGCACGCGCATGTGATAGTTGGCCAGGAAGCGGGTGACCTCGCTCTGCATGCCCTCGGGCTCGGGCACAAAGGCGGCCCCGAGGTCTTCACGCAGCGAGAGCGGGCGCGGGCCGTCGAACCGAGCCGGGGCCCAGATCAGGCGCGTGGCATCGCGCAGCGCCTCGTCGGTGGAAGACTTCTGGGGGACCAGCACGTCCTTGGCCATCGTGGCAACGGCAATGCACGCGAGCAGGAGGCACGCCACGCGCATGGGCCCGCGCCACGATGGCGCGGGGATGCGCGGCAGCAGCGTGCCTAGTCCCATGCCCGCCAGCAGGCAGAACACCGGGGCGAGGTATAACTGCAACCGCGTGGGCGTGCCGAAGGGGTACTTGTGCACGAACGCGGCGAACAGGCCCAAAGCCACGGGCCCGGCGAGCAACAGGAGCACGCCGAACCGCTTGGATCGAACGAGGGCCACGACGCCCACCATGACCACCAAGAGCGTGCCGACACTGGCGAAGTTTTCCCCGCCCATGGGGTAGGGCATCAGTTCGCCCGCGAAGACATCGAGGAACCACCACGCCATCGCGACGATTGAGCCAGTGGGTGGGAAGGCGTCGCTCCAGTAGTCGGCCATCCACTCGGCCGTCCCGCTGCGCGCGGGCACGAGCAGTTCATAGGTTGCAAGGAAGCCCGCCAGCAGGCACAGCCCCACGAGTCCGGGCTGCACGAGTCGTGTCACCCAGCCGTGGCGGCCGGCTAGGGTCATGTACATCACGGCTCCGCCAGCCACGAACACCGAGGGGAAGGAGAACCCAAAGCCCACGAGCGCCAGGGGAATCATGGCGAGTAGAAAACGCCAGGGGTTCTCGCTCTGGTTCCACTTGAGCGCCAGCAGCAACCACGCGCACGCGATGAGCATGTCCACCGCGTAGGGCTTCACCTCGGCGCTGTATCGCAGCGGCCAGTACGACACGCTGAACACCGCGACGGCCAGCACGAAGGCCCAGCCCGTCAGCACTTGCCGAGCGACGAAGCGAAACAGCACGATCGCCCCGAGCGCGCACGCGAATGGGAACGCCCGTAGCGTCCACTCGTTGAAGCCAAGAACCCTGGTGACCCATTCCTCGACCATCAGGAACAACGGCGGGGCCATCTGCCCGAACTCGAGTTCGAGCAGCAGCCCCTCGTAGCCACGGCGGGCGATGTTGACCGCCAGCGCCGCCTCGTCGGGAATGAGCGGGAAGCCCAATGCGTACCGCACCGTGCAGGCCAGGCATCCCAGCAGCACGAAGGCCCATGCCAGGCGCTCGTGCGTCACGCGGACAAGGGCGTGGGCCGGGGTTTGAGCACCAAGTTGGGCCGTGCTGGTGGGCACCTGGGGCGTTGCGTCCAAGCGTGGGCTCGCGTGTTGGTACGGACGATTGGGACGGCCGACGCCGACGTGATCAGGGCTGCATGACCAGTAGCTCGTTGTAATCGGCCACCGGCCACAGATCCTTGGCCACCAGCTTCTCGATCGCGTCCACCTGGAGGCGTACCGCGTTCATGGCGGGTACGAGGTGATGGTGGGTGTGGTCGGCCGCGTCGAGGGGGAACTCGGGCTCGCCTTCTTCGAGCACGCCGTCGAGTGTCGTCACGGCCCGACGCATGTTGCCGACCAGGGCGGCCAGTTCTTCGAGGGCGGTGCGGTTCTCGGCGGGGTCGATGTCGGCCGCTTCGAGGGCCGACACGCAATCGGCCACTTCTCGCAACTGACGCATGGCGGCCGGCAGCACGAGCGTCTTGCTCATGTTGCGCAACGTCAGGGCCTCGATGCGCACCTGCTTGGTGAACTTCTCGGCGAAGATGTTGGCCCGGCTCTGGGTTTCCAGCGGGCTGAGCACGTCCAGGCTGTTGAACAGCGTGCGGTTCTTGTCGTTGGCCAGGGCGCGGATGGCCTCGACCGACGAGGTGATGTGCGGCAACCCGCGCTTCTCGGCCTCTTTCACCCATTCGTCCGAGTAGTTGTCGCCGTTGAAGATGACCCGCTTGTGCTCGGTGGAGACGCGCTGGATAATCGCGCTGAGCGCTGCTTCGGTATCATCGGCCTTTTCCAGCTCGTCGGCGAAGCTGGCCAGCGCCTCGGCCACGATGGTGTTGAGCACGGTGACCGGGAAGGCGATGGCCGCCGAAGAACCCACGGCGCGAAACTCGAACTTGTTGCCCGTGAAGGCGAACGGGCTGGTGCGATTGCGGTCGCCCGCGTCGCGCACGAACTCGGGCAGGGTCTGGGCTCCCAGGTCCATCGTGCTGCCCTTGCGCGAGCTGCTGGCCGTGCGTCCGCTGGCGAACTGCTCGACAAGGTCGGTGAGCATGTCGCCCAGGAAGATGCTGATGATCGCCGGCGGGGCCTCGTTGGCGCCCAGCCGGTGGTCGTTGCCCGCGCTGGCGATCGACGCACGCAACAGGTCGGCGTGCAGGTCGACGGCGCGCACCACGGCGGCGAGAAAGGCGTGAAAGAGCCGGTTGGCGTGCGGCTCGCTCCTGGGGCTCAGCAGGTTGCGCCCGTCGTCGGTGGCCAGCGACCAGTTCACATGCTTGCCACTGCCGTTGATGCCCGCAAAGGGCTTCTCGTGCAGCAGGCACAGAAAACCATGCCTGGGCGCGACGCGACGCAGTGTTTCCATGACCAGCATCTGGTGGTCGCACGCGACATTGGCCGGCTCATAGTGGGCGGCCAACTCGAACTGGCCCGGCGCGACCTCGTTATGCCGCGTGGCGATGGGCACGCCCTTGCGGTACAGGATGCGCTCCACCTCGCTCATGAAGCAGAGCACCCGCTCGGGGATCGAACCGAAGTAATGGTCCTCGAGCTTCTGGCCCTTGATGGGCGTGTCGCCGAACACCGTGCGACCGCAGATGGTCAGGTCCTCGCGCGTTTGCGCCACGCCCGCGTCGACCAGGAAGTACTCCTGCTCGGCCCCGACGGTGGAAAAGACCCGAGTCGCGCTGCCAGCCTCGCCCAGGGCCTCGAGCACGCGCATGGCCTGGGTGTTGATGGCGTCCATCGAGCGCAGCAGCGGGGTCTTCTTATCGAGGGCCTCGCCCGTCCAACTTACGAAGGCCGTGGGGATGCACAGGGTCACCGTGTCGCCATACCGGCTGAGGAAGACCGGGCTGGTGGCGTCCCACGCGGTATAGCCGCGGGCCTCGAAGGTGGTGCGCAGGCCGCCGCTGGGGAAGCTCGAAGCGTCCGGCTCGCCCTGCACGAGCGCCTGGCCCGTGAACTCGCTGATGGCCCCGCCCTGACCGTCGGGCTTGAGGAACGTGTCGTGCTTTTCGGCGGTCAACCCGGTGAGGGGCTGGAACCAGTGCGTGAAGTGCGTGGCGCCGTTGGACATGGCCCAGTCCTTGATGGCCACCGCCACCGCGTCGGCGATGGTCGGGTCGAGTGACTCGCCGTGGCGGATGGTCTGCTGGAGCTTCTTGTACGCGTCGCCGGGCAGCCGCCGCCGCATCAGGGCGTCGGTGAAGACGTCCCGAGCGAACGAATCTTCGGCGTGATCCCATGCCGGTTCGAGGGGTGGCGTGGGATGGGACCGATCCTGGCGCCCGGATCGGGCTCCGCTTGCGTGTGACTTCGAGGCAGGGTCCTGCTCCATGGTCATTCCATTGCGCACGGCGAGTGCATCCTTCCGGTTTCGGGGCGGGCCAACTCGGTGGCCAGACCCAAGGGCGCTTGGGCCTTGTCGGCATACGCGCCGGCACTGGGCCCAGGCAAGATTCCAATCAGTTCGGACAGGAAAGGTCTATGCGCCCCACACGCCGGGGCCAAGGCTTCGGGTCGAAAAACCCGACACGATTCCGAACAAATCCACCCATTTGGCCGCCACCCGCCAAATGGGCACGCTCCGACACCGAATCCTAGCATGGCCCCCGTGCGCGTCATCACCTGGAATGTCAACTCCGTGAAGGTCCGCCAGGAGCGGCTGGCGGGCGTACTCGAACGCCACGAGCCCGATGTCGTCTGCCTCCAGGAACTCAAGAGCCCAGAACTGCCCAAGGAGGTCCGGGCCGACCTCGAACGCCTGGGCTACCACGCGGCCGTGTATGGCCAGAAGACCTACAACGGCGTGGCGATCCTGTCCAAGAGCGAGCCCAAGGACGTGGTCCTGGGCTTCGAGGGCGACGACGGGCCGGACGATGACCACGCTCGCCTGATCTCGGCCCTGGTGAATGGCGTGCGGGTCTATAGCGCCTACTTCCCCAACGGCGGCGAGGTCGGCAGCGACAAGTTCGAGTACAAGCTCGCCTGGATACGCCGCCTCCGCGCCCTGCTCGACGCCCGGCATGGTTCAGAAGGGGGGAGCACCGAACCCATCATCCTGGCCGGCGACATGAACGTGGCGCCCTTCGATACCGACGTCGCGTTCATCGAACGTTGGGCCGACACCACGCACTGCGTCCCCGAGGCCCGCGATGCCCTGCGCCACGTCGAAGGCTTCGGGCTCGTCGACACGCACCACCACAAGCACCCCGACGGCAAACTCTATAGCTGGTGGGACTACCGCCAACTCGCCTTCCCCAAGGGCGACGGCCTGCGCATCGACATCATCTACGCGACGCCAGAACTGGCCAAGACGTGCACGGACGCCCGAATCGACCGCGACGAACGCAAAGGCAAGCAGCCCAGCGACCACGCGCCGGTCATCGCCGACTTCGGGTTCCCCGCGTGAGGATGTCGCAGTTGGGGCCTCTGGCCCCCAAAGCCCGAGAACACCCCGCCAACGTGCCATCGACCGCGGTAGATGCGTCATCGACCACGGGGGATGGGCCATCGACCATGGGGGATGAGGCATTGTCCACGGGGGATGAGGCACTGTCCACGGG